>NZ_RZQE01000016.1:0-34077 GCF_004022955.1 Mesorhizobium sp. M7A.F.Ca.US.002.01.1.1
ATGATGGTCTTGCCCGAATTCTTGAACAGCGCCCACGAACCGGTGGTGAAATCCTGCAGGCGCGTGCCGATGGCCAGCACGACATCGGCTTCCTCAGCCAGCCGGTTGGCGGCAGAAGTGCCGGTGACGCCGACCGCCGCCATGTTGAGCGGGTGGTTGTCCGGCAGCGAGGATTTGCCGCCTTGCGTCTCGCAGACAGGAATGCCGGCGCCCTCGGCGAATTTCGCCAGTTCGTCCGACGCCTGCGAATAGAGGACACCGCCGCCGGCGATCACCAACGGCTTTTTTGCACCCTTGAGCGCGGCGACCGCGGCCGCCAGTTCCTGGCGATCCGGGCGCGGCCGGCGCTGGTGCCAGACCCGCTCCGCGAAAAAACTCTCGGGATAGTCATAGGCCTCGGCCTGGACGTCCTGGCAGAGCGACAGCGTCACCGGGCCGCATTCGGCCGGATCGGTCAGCACGGCCATGGCACGGCTCAGCGCAGGAATGATCTGCTCCGGCCGGGTGATGCGGTCGAAATAGCGCGAAACCGGACGGAAGCAGTCGTTGACCGTCGCCGTGCCGTCGGAAAAATCCTCGGCCTGCTGCAGCACCGGGTCGGGGATGCGGTTGGCGAAGACATCGCCTGGCAAAAACAGGACGGGCAACCTGTTTACATGGGCGAGCGCCGCCGCCGTCACCATGTTGAGCGCGCCGGGGCCGATCGAGGACGTCGCGGCCATGAAGCGGCGGCGGAAATTGGCCTTGGCGTAGGCGATTGCCGCATGCGCCATCGCCTGTTCGTTGTGGGCGCGAAAGGTCGGCAGTTCGTCGCGCACCTGATAGAGCGCCTCGCCGATGCCGGCGACATTGCCGTGGCCGAAGATCGCCCAGACGCCGCCGAAGATCGGGACTTTGCTACCGTCGATCTCAGTCATCTGGCGCGACAGGAAGCGGGTCAGCGCCTGCGCCATCGTCAGGCGGATTGTCTTGCTCATGGTGTTTTCCTCCGCAGTCCTATTCCGCGCCTTCTTATGCCGCCTTGCGGCCGCGCGCGGCAAGCCACGCATCCGTCAACTGTTCGAAGCGCTGCGCCATGTCGGCGATCGCCTCGTCATCCGACATCCTGCCGGCCAGCCATTGTTCGGCCGCATGGACGAAGATGGTGCGGCCGACGGCAAAACCCTTGACG
This sequence comes from Mesorhizobium sp. M7A.F.Ca.US.002.01.1.1, assembly GCF_004022955.1. NCBI lineage: Bacteria > Pseudomonadati > Pseudomonadota > Alphaproteobacteria > Hyphomicrobiales > Phyllobacteriaceae > Mesorhizobium > Mesorhizobium sp. M7A.F.Ca.US.002.01.1.1. The sequence continues at coordinate 1,172 of NZ_RZQE01000016.1, forward strand.
ATGGGTGCCTTGGCGGTGGCGGCGAACGCCGCTTCCAGCTCGTCCTGCGGCGCTTCCAGGCCCAGCAGCACGACGCCGCGGCACCAGGGGTCGTGCTTCAGGATCACGGCCTCGATCTTCGCCCAGGCGCCGCTCGACGCCTGCGGCTCGAGCTTCCACCAGTCCGGCTTGATGCCGAGCGCATAGAGTTCCTCCAGCGCGCGCGGGATCGTCGTGTCGTCGAGCTTGCCATGCTTGCCGGCAATGATCTCGATGAGAAGTTCCCTGCCGACCTTCCGCGCGGCTTCGAACAGCGCGCGCAACTTCTGCTGCTGTTCGTCCTTGAGCGCCGCCGGATCGTCGGGATGATAGAAGCACAGGCATTTGATGCAATGGTCGACCGGCCACTCGGTGAGCTGCGAGCCGATGTCCTGCGAGAATTCGAAGCGCAGCGGCCGCGAACCCGGCAGCTCCACCGGCCGCCCGAGCCAGGCGAAGGAATGCCTGGCGAATTCGAACATCGCCTTGCGGCCGTGTTTCTCGTCGATCAGCATGCCGTAGCCGTCGCGGCCGGCGGCAACCTTCGCCGCCGCCTTGACCGCCAGCACCTTGAAATCCTGGATGCGTGCGGGATCGGCACCGGCCTTCGCCGCCACATCCTCGAGCTGCACGCGGTGGTCGCAGGCGAGCGCCATCATCGAGGGAATGTCGCGCCGGCGCGTCGTTGCCCAATGGATGTGGTTGATCGCCTCGTCCTTGCGCAACGCCAGATGCCTGCTGCCGTTCTTGAGGAAGAACCGCAGCTCCTCGAAGGTCGGATATTCCGGCGCGCAGAGCAGCCGCGACACGGCGAAGGCGCCGCAGGCATTGGCCCAGGTCGCCGCCGTCGCATGGTCTTCGCCACCCAGCCAGCCGCGCAGGAAGCCCGACATGAAGGCGTCGCCGGCGCCGAGCACATTGTAGATCTCGATCGGAAACCCCTTGCCGACGACGCCGTCCTCGAGATCGTCGCTGATCGGTCCGTCATAGACGATGCAGCCCATCGCGCCGCGCTTCAGGACGATGGTGGCGGACGACAGCGAGCGGATTGTCTTCAAGGCGCTCAGGCAATCATCGGCGCCCGACGCGATCATGATCTCTTCCTCGGTGCCGACGATGAGGTCGCAGTCGGGCAGCACCGTCTTCAGCTGCGCCGAGACCCGGTCCGATTTCACATAGCGCTCGAACCCTTCGGCATGGCCGGCGAGGCCCCACAGGTTCGGCCGGTAGTCGATGTCGAACACCACCTTGCCGCCCTTGGCCTTCATGATGCGGATCGCCTTGCGCTGCGCGGCATCGCTGTTGGGCCTGGAAAAATGCGTGCCGGTGACGACGATCGAGCGCGCCGAGGCGATGAAGGCCTCATCGATGTCTTCCGGCGCCAGCGCCATGTCGGCGCAGTCCGAGCGATAGAAGATCATCGGCGAGACGCCTTCGTCCTCGACCGACAGCAGCACCAGTGCGGTTAGCCGCTCCTTGTCGGTCTTGAGCCCGTCGACATTGACGCCTTCACGCGTCAGCTGCTCGCGGATGAAGCGGCCCATCTGCTCGTCGCCGACGCGGGTGAGCAGCGCCGAGCGCAGGCCGAGCCTGGCGGTGCCGACCGAGATGTTGGCCGGGCAGCCGCCGACCGACTTGGCGAAGGAGGTGATGTCCTCCAGCCGCGAGCCGATCTGCTGGCCGTAAAGGTCGACGGAAGCGCGACCGATGGTGATGACGTCGAGCGGCGCGTATTCAGCGTCCACGGCTTCGCTCATTGGAACCTCCCGTCGGCCTTGTTGTGTTGGGGTACACGCGCGAGCGGCAGCGTGGCGCCGGGAATATGAAATAATAATTCCAATCCATAGTCAATATGGAATGAGCATTCCTTCGGTGAAAAGTACCTTTTCGGCGGTGGATCAGGCCTTGCGCTTCCTGCCCGTGCCGCGCCGCTTCTCGCCGACGCCGACGGTCAGCGCCATGGCCAGCGCCATTGTCGCCGACAGTGAGCGGAAGCCGGCGAAATCGGCCTCGGCAACCTCGAACCAGACCTTGGCGAACTGGGCGAGCGGCGAAAACGAGCTGTCGGTGATGGCGACGATCGGCACGCCCTGTTCCGAGATGCTGCGCGCCTCCTCGATCGTGGCCGGCGCGTAGGGCGAGAAGGAGATGGCGATGACGGCATCCGCCGGCGTGGCGAAGCCGATCATCTCGGCATTCAGCCCGGCCGCCGATTCGATCAGCTGGTTGCGGATCTTCAGCTTGCCCAGTGCATAGGCGATGTAGGACGCCACCGGATAGGAGCGCCGCTTGGCCAGCACATAGATGGTTTCCGCCTTTGCCAGCAGGGAAATAGCGTCTTCCAGATGCGCTTCGTCCAGCGTGCGCGAGATATCGTTGAGCGAGGTCGAGGCGGCGGCGACGAAGCCGTCGAAGATCGCCCGGTGGCCGGCGCCTCCCTCAGCCTTGACGCGCAGCGCCTGCAGCCTTTCGTCATAGGATGAGTTGCGCTCGCGCAGCCGCTCGCGAAACACCTGCTGCAGGCTGGTGAAACCATCGAAGCCAAGCTGCTGGGCAAATCGGATCAGGGTCGAAGGCTGCACGCCGGCCGAAGCGGCGATGCTGGCGGCGGTGCCGAAGGCGATATCGTCTGGATTGTCGAGCGCATGGGCAGCGATCTGGGCGATGCGTTTCGGCAGGCTTTCGCGTCGCTCCAGGATGGTGGTGCGCAGCGTCTCGAAATCGCGAGGTATCCGTTCGTCCATCGTCGCTCTGTCCAGGCTCATGCGTGAAGCATCCTCTGTGCCTCATCATAGCGAGCCTGCGCAAGAACACCATAAAAAATGAGGCAGACATTCCATTTCAGGAGAAAATGGACTAATTCATCCACGCAGCGCTTCAAGCAGTGGAGAAACGGAAAATGGTCGGCGTCGGTCTCATCGGTACGGGTTTCATGGGCAAGTGTCACGCCATCGCATGGAGTGCCGTCAGCGCCGTCTTTCCCGACGTGGCCAAGCCACGGCTGGTCCATCTCGGCGAGGTCAATGAAGAGCTTGCCCGGCGCAAGGCGGGCGAGTTCGGTTTCGCCAAGGCGTCGGGCGACTGGCGCGCCGTCGTCAACGATCCCGAAGTCGACATCGTCTCGCTGACCACGCCCAACCAGTTCCATCCGGAAATGGCCATCGCGGTTCTTCAGGTAGGCAAGCATCTGTGGTGCGAAAAGCCGATGGCGCCGAGCTTTGCCGAGGCCGAGGCGATGGCGGCGGCGGCGAAAAAGTCCGGCAAGGTCGCGGCGCTCGGCTACAACTACATCCAGAGCCCGGCCATCCGCCATATCGGCGCGCTGCTGGAAGAGAAGATCATCGGCGAGGTCAACCATCTGCGCATCGAGATGGACGAGGACTTCATGGCCGACCCCGAAGCGCTGTTCTTCTGGAAGCACGAAGCAGCTTCCGGCTATGGCGCGCTCGACGATTTCGCCGTGCATCCGCTGTCTCTGGTCTCAGCCCTGTTCGGCCGCGTCGCCAGTGTCATCTGCGACATGGCTAAACCCTATGCCGATCGCAAGCTGGCCAGCGGCGGTCGTCGCGCGGTGGAGACCTACGACATCGCCAGCGTGCTGATGCATCTGGAAAACGGCATTGCCGGCACGCTGCTGGTCAACCGCTCGGCCTGGGGCCGCAAGGGCCGCATCGCCGTCCAGATATTCGGCTCGAAGGGGTCGATCCTGTTCGACCAGGAACGCTCGAACGAATTCCAGCTCTATCTCACATCAGACCGCCCCACCGAACAGGGCTACCGCACCGTCCTGGTGGCGCCGCACCACAAGCCCTATGACCTCTTTGTGCCGGCGCCAGGCCATGGCCTCGGCTTCAACGATCTCAAGATCATCGAGTGCCACGAATTGCTGACGCGATTGGCCGGCAAGCCCGCGCGACTCATCGAATTCGCCGAGGGGCTGGAGATCGAGCGCACGGTGCACGCCATGGCGCGTTCGTTCGAGGCAAAGCGCTGGGTCGATGTGAGGTGACCTCCGCTCGCTTCAGACTACGGTGGCAGCGACGTTCGTCTCCCACCCGCTCACCCAGACCTGCCGCAGCCGGTCGCCTTCGCCCTTGAAGCGTAGCCCCGTCGCCTGGCAATCCTCGATCCGGTCGCTGCGGAAATTGCGGATCGCCTGGCGCAGCTCGCACCAGGCGACGATGTTGGCGGTTTCGGCGTAGTAGATCAGCGCGATCGGGCGGATGAGGCGCTCGGAGGCGCGGCCCATTTCGTCTCGATAGGAGAGGTCGAGCTTCTCCTCGTCGCGGATGGCGCGTCGCACCAGCGCAAGGTCGATCGCGCCGGTCGAGGGCGCGGCGAAACCCCAGGCATGCAGCGCATTGGCGTCGAATGCCTGCCGCAAGGGTGGCGGCACCGCGCCGGCGATCTTGGCGCTGACGCGCTTGGCCGCCTGCTTGAGTTCATTGTCGCCGGTGCGCTCCAGCAGCGCCAGCGACAGGACGATCGCCTCCATCTCCTCGATCGAAAACATCAGCGGCGGCAGGTCGAAGCCGGGGCGCAGGATGTAGCCGATGCCGCGGCCCCCTTCGATAGGCACGCGCATCGCCTGCAGCGCTGCGATGTCGCGATAGATCGAGCGCACCGTCACTTCCAGCCGCTCGGCAATCGTCGCCGCCGTCACCGGCTGCCGCGCCAGCCGCAGGATCTGGATGATCTCGAACAGGCGCGACGCCTTGCGCATTTTTTACCCCAGGTTGCGCGCCCAACTGACACACCATTGTCAGTTGGGCTGACCTATAGGAGCGCCTATCGGATTGAAAATCAACAGGTTCCGCTGCGGCTTGGCCGGGCGAGGCGATAGGCAACTGACATGGACTACGCGGCAAACCTCTGGCTTTTCTTTATCCTGCTGTTCGGCATCATCGCCGTTCCGGGCATGGATATGCTCTTCGTGCTTGCCAATGCACTGACCGGCGGACGCGACAGGGGTCTCGCCGCGACCGGCGGCATCATGGTCGGCGGCATGGTGCATACGCTGAACGGCGCCATCGGCGTCGGCCTGCTGATGCATTTCGTGCCGATCCTGTTCAAGCCGCTTCTGCTTGCCGGCGCCGCCTACATGGCCTTCATAGGCATCACGCTGATGCGCAGTTCCATCATCGTCGGCCAGGAGGGGCCTGCCGGCAGCCGTTCCGCATGGAAGGCGTTTCGCCAGGGGTTTGTGACCTGCCTGATCAACCCGAAGGCATACCTGTTCGTGCTTGCCGTCTACCCGCAGTTCCTGAAACCGGACTACGGTCCGATCTGGATGCAGGCGACGGTCATGGGGCTGCTGACCGTGGTGACGCAGGCTGCGATCTATGGCGGGCTGGCTATCACGGCCGGCCGCAGCCGCAACCTTCTGATCGCCAATCCGCGGGCGACCATTTTTGCCGGCCGGGCGGCCGGACTGCTGCTCTTTGCCGTATCGGTGTTCACGGCATGGGAAGGATTAAGGGCGGCGTAATCCCGGTCACCGCCGCCCACTTCCCTATGCCCTGTCAGGCAGCTCCCTGCCGGTTGTCGATCATGGCGCGGCGTGCCGAGCGGCGCCACTCGACGGCGCCGGCAAGGCCGTGCAGCACGGTCTCGGTGGTCGCCCAGTCGATGCAGCCATCGGTGATGCTCTGGCCATAGACCAGCGGCTTGCCCGGCACCACGTCCTGCCGGCCGGCGACGAGATTGCTCTCGATCATCAGGCCGATGATGCGCTCGTCGCCTGCCGCGACCTGGCCGGCGACATCTGCCGCCACCTTGGGCTGGTTCTCGGGCTTCTTGGCCGAGTTGGCGTGGCTGACGTCGATCATCAGACGGGGCGCAACGCCGATGCGGGCGAGTTCCACAGCGGCGGCTTCGACGCTCGCCGCGTCATAGTTGGGCTGAACGCCGCCGCGCAGGATAACGTGGCAGTCCTCATTGCCCGTGGTCGTGGCGATGCCGCTGCGCCCGCCCTTGGTCACCGCCATGAAATGATGCGGCTGCGCGGCGGATTTCACCGCCTCGGCGGCTATGCGCAGATTGCCGTCGGTGCCGTTCTTGAAGCCGACCGGGCAGGAGAGGCCCGAGGCCAGTTCGCGGTGGATCTGGCTCTCGGTCGTGCGCGCGCCGATCGCGCCCCAGGCCACGAGGTCGGCAATGTATTGCGGGGTGGTCATGTCGAGGAATTCGGTCGCCGCCGGCAGGCCGAGATTGTTGACGGCCGACAGCACATTGCGTGCCATCCGCAGCCCCTTGTCGATGTTGAAGCTGCCGTCGAGGTCGGGATCGTTGATGAGGCCTTTCCAGCCGACCGTCGTGCGCGGCTTTTCGAAATAGACCCGCATCACGATCTCCAGCCGGTCCGACAGGCTCTCGCGCAGCGCCGCCAGACGGCTGGCGTAGTCGACGGCCGCGACCGGATCGTGGATCGAACACGGGCCGACGATGACGAGCAGCCGGTCGTCGGTCCCGTTCAAGATGGCATGGGTTGCGTTGCGCGATGCGCTGACGGTGCGCGTCGCCGTCAAAGTGCGCGGTATCTCCCGCATCACCTCGTCCGGTGTGCTCAGTTCTCGGATTTCCTTGACCCGGAGGTCGTCTGTGGTGGTCAACACGGCTTTCTGCTCCTGTCGAGAGCATGATGCCGAAAAGTGTGAAGCGGTTTTCGGACGACATCATGCTCCTCTTTGATTTAGAGGAAACCTGCCGGCTGAAAACAAAAAAGCCGCCAGGTATGGCGGCTGTTCGGATCTTGTTGCTGCAATCTTCAGATCGAGCGCAATCCTCCCGCCGCCAGCGAGCTCCTAAAGTACCAATATGTGGCGGTCAGGTTGATCATGAGGCTCATATAGTCGATGCGGAGGCACTTGTCACGTGCCCTGATGCGGAGACAATTCGGGATGGCCGAAGCACCCAAACTTCGTCCTCCCTGGGCGGAGCAGGAGCGAAGCTCCGTCGCGGAGACCCTGGGATCCATTCCGTGACTTTGGCCGAATGGTGCAGCGGAGCAGAATTCCGCACCGCAGCAACGCTCAGAAGTCGCGGCATGGATCCTCGGGTCTGCGCTGCGTCGCTACGCTCCTTGCTCCGCCCGTGGATGACGAAGTGATGGGCGTTTGAGACTCGCCGGCGTTACTCCGGTGACGCCCCCGCAATGCTTTGATCGTAGTCGACCAGCGACCCGGTCATGACACCGGACTGCGGGCTGACCATGTAGCTGATCAGACGGGCAAGCTGGTCCGGCTTGACCAACTGGCCCATCGGCTGCGTCGCTTCGGCTTTCGCCAGCCAGTCGTCCGGCGCGTCGTGCCACTTCTTCTGCACGATGTCCTCGCCTTCCGTATCCATCCAGCCGGGCAGCACCGCATTGCAGCGGATGCGGTTGTAGCGATAAGCATTGGCGACGTTCTTGGTCAGCGTCATCAGCGCGCCCTTGCTGGTCGAATAGGGCGTCAGGAACGACTGGCCGGTATGCGCCGACATCGACAGCACGTTGACGATCGAGCCGGGTGCCTTCTTCTCAAGGAGATGCGCCACCACGCCCTGCATCAGGAAGAACGGGCCGCGCACATTGGTATCGAAAATCGTATCGAACAACTCTTCGGAGGTTTCGACCAGCGAACCGCGCGCCGAAGTGGCGGCGGCGTTGACCAGCGCGTTGACGGTGCCGAAATGCGAGATCGCGGTGGCGACCGCGCGCTTGCAGTCCGCCACTTTTGACACATCGGCGCTGATGAAAATCGCATCGACGCCGGCTTTCTTGAAATGGGCGACAGCCTTGTCGCCCTTCTCCTGCGAGCGGCCGATGAGCGCCAGTGCCCGGCAGCCTTCATCGGCCAAGGCCTCGGCGACGGCAAAGCCAATGCCTTGCGCGCCGCCGGTGACGATGGCGCGTGTCTGTGAATTGCGATCGGCTGATGCGCTCATCGCTCTGCTCCTGTGGTTTTTCCTAAGGGTTCTCTTACTTGTCGAGACGGACGGTCTTGCCGGTCGTTGCTGATTTCAGCGCTGCGTCGGCCAGTTTCAGCGCCACCAGTCCGTCCGCGCCGCTCGGCGCGGCCTTCTTGCCTAATGTCGCTGCGGCGATGAAAGCAGCGATCTCATTGGCATAGGCGTCGAGATAGCGGGTCATGAAGAAGTCGTGCAGCGGCGGGCGGGTATAGCCCTTCTCGTTGGCCAGCTCGATCGACACCGGGCGCTGGTTCTCGGCCGCGACCATGCCTTTCGAGCCATGCACCTCGATGCGCTGGTCGTAGCCATAGGTGGCGCGGCGCGAGTTGGAGATGACGGCCTGCTTGCCGGAAGCGGTTTCGAGGATGACACTGACGCTATCGAAATCGCCGGCATCACCGATCTTCTTGTCGACCAGCACCGAGGCATGGGCGCTGACCGCCACGACCTCTTCGCCGAGCAGGAAGCGCGCCATGTCGAAATCATGGATGGTCATGTCGCGAAAAATGCCGCCCGAACGCTTGATGTAGTCGATCGGCGGCGCGCCGGGATCGCGCGAGGTGATGGTGACCATCTCGACGGTGCCGATGGCGCCGTCGTCGATCGCCTTGCGCACGGCGGCGAAGTGTGGATCGAAGCGCCTGTTGAAGCCGACCATCAGCGTCGCCTTGGTCTTCTCGACCACGGCCAGGCATTTCTCGACGCGCTTGACGTCGAGGTCGATCGGCTTCTCGCAGAAGATCGCCTTGCCGGCCTTGGCGAAGCGCTCGATCAGATCGGCATGGGTGTCGGTCGGCGTGCAGATGATGACGGCGTCGATATCTCCGGCTTTCTCGATGTCCTCGATGCTGCGCACCTCGGCGCCATAGGCGCTGGCCAGTTCGGTGGCCGCCTTCTCGAACGCATCGGCAACCGCAACCAGTTTGGCCTGCGGATTGGAGCCGACGGCACGGGCGTGGACCTTGCCGATGCGGCCGGCACCGAGGAGAGCGAAGCGAACGGTCATGGGTATTTCCTCTGGGGGGATGGGTTGGAGAGAGTTGTCCGCACCTTGCTTTTGGGGAAAGGTGGCAAGGCTATGTTTCGAGCGCGCCAGAAAACAGGATGACCATCCTGTTTTAGGCCGCGAGTTCCGCCTCCCCGGTCTTGGCGCCGGTGATGTAGGAGACGATGTCGTTTCCGTCGGTGTTCTCCTTGCGCAGATTGGCGACGATGCGGCCGCGCCGGAACACGACGATGCGGTCGCAGAGATCGAACACCTGGCGCATATTGTGGCTGATCAGGATCAGCGGCTCGCCATTGTCCTTGAGCGTACGCACGATGTTTTCGACCTGCGCGGTCTCCTGCACGCCAAGGGCGGCGGTGGGCTCGTCCATGATGATCAGCTTGGAGGCGAAGGTCGCCGTCCGGGCGATCGCCACGCACTGGCGCTGGCCGCCCGACATGTGGCGGATGGTGTTGGACAGATTGGGGATCTTCACCGCCGTGCGGACCAGCGCCGCCTCGGTTGCCTTGCGCATGTATTTGCGGTCGAGGATCGAGAACGGGCCGAGGTTGAACAAAACCTTCTCGCGGCCGAGGAACAGGTTCGACGGCACGTCGAGATCGTCGGCCAGCGCCAGATTCTGGAACACGGTCTCGATGCCCGCCGTGCGGGCCTCGATCGGCCCGGCAAAATTCACTTCCTTGCCGTCGAACCAGATCTGGCCGCTGGTGCGCTGCTCGACGCCGGTGATCTGGCGCACGAAGGTCGATTTGCCGGCGCCGTTGTCGCCCATGATGGCGACATGCTCGCCCTTGCGCAGCTCGAAGTTCGCGCCTTCCAGCGCATGCACGCCGCCATAGCGCTTGGTCAGGTTTTCGGTCTTCAGGACGATGTCTGACATGGTCATGCCCTCATTGCCCGCAGGCGTTGGCGCCACTGGTCGAGAACCACCGCACCGACGATGATCACGCCCTTGACCATCTCCTGGTAGTAGGCGTCGAGGCGCAGGAAGGTGAAGCCGGAGATGATGACGCCGAAGATCAGCGAGCCGATCACCGTGCCGATGATCGAGCCGCGGCCGCCCGACAGCGAGACCCCGCCGATGACCGCCATGGCGATGGCGTCGAGTTCGTACATCACGCCCATGCCGGACTGCGCGGTCAGGTTCTTGGAGCTCAGCACCACGGCGGCGAGCGCGGCGAGAATGCCGGCGATGACGTAGACCAGGATCTTGTGATTGGCGATCTTGATGCCGGACATGCGCGCGGCGTCCTCATTGGAGCCGATCGCGTAACAGTGCTTGCCGTACCTCGTATAGGTCATGATCAGCTGGAACAGGATGGCCAGCGACAGGAAGATGACGACCGGCATCAGGCCTTTGCCGATGCTGGCGAAACTCTCGGTGGGAAACGAGATCGGCTGGCCCTTGGACCACCATTTGGCGATGCCGCGCGCGGTCACCATCATGCCGAGCGTGGCGATGAACGGCGGAATGCGCGTGTAGGCGATCAGCGCGCCATTGACCAGGCCGGCGAAGAGGCCGCAGGCGATCGCCACCAGCAGCGGCACGATGACAGGCAGGTCGGTCCAGCCTTGCGCCAGGAACATCGCCTTGGGATTGGGGTTGCCGTTGACCGTCGCCACCTGGGCGAAGCTCATGGCGATCATGGCGGTCGCGCCGACGATCGAGCCCGAGGACAGGTCGATGCCGCCGGTGATGATGACCTGTGTCACGCCGATGGCGATGATGCCGACGATCGACACCTGCAGGATGATGATCTGCAGGCGCGCTTCGTTGAAGATGCCGCCGACATCGCTGCGTGTGTTGAACAGAAAGCTGTCGCCGAGAAAGATGCGGCCGATCAGTTCGAAGATGACGACGAGAATGACCAGTGCCAGAAAAACATTGAACTCGGCCGGCCATGTGCGCTTCTTCGCATCATAACCGACGCCGCCGACGCCATGAGATGTCTGTGCCACGTATTCTGTCCTCCATCAGCCGCGGTCGCCCTCGCGCCGTGCCGGCGCTGAGGGAGAGAGGGGAGCGGCGCTGTCTTGATCGAGAGCGCCGCTCCGTATCGAACCGCTGGCGGCTCAGTTCTTCTTCAGGAACTTGTCGATGTTGGCTGGTGTCACCAGCTGGAAGGGCACGTAGACCTTGTGCTCGACCTTCTCGCCCTTGGAGAGCTTGAGCGCCGCATCGAGAGCGCCGGCGCCCTGGCCGGCCGCGTCCTGGAACACAGTTACGTCGAGGTCGCCCGCCTGCATGGCCGCCAGCGCGTCCTGGGTGGCATCGACGCCGCCGACGACAACCGCCTTCATGTCGATGTTGCCGGCCTTCATCGCCTGGATGGCGCCGATGGCACTTTCGTCATTGTTGGCGATGACGCCATCGAACGGCTTGCCGGTCGACAGCCAGTTGGTCATCAGGTTCTGCGCCTCGTCGCGGTTCCAGTTCGACGTCTGCTTGTCGATGATCTTGATGAAGCTGCAATCCGGCGTCGCGATCACATCGTCGATGTCCTTGGTGCGCTGCACGGCGGCCTGGTTGGAAAGCTCGCCCATGATCACATAGACATTGGCTTCCTTCTTGCCGGCTTCCTTGAACAGGCGGCAGACTTCCTTGGTCTCGAGCGTGCCGGAATCGGCTTCGTTCGAGGCGACGAAGGCCTGGTTGTCGGGCAGCGTGTCGACGTTGACCGGCTCGCGGTTGACATAGACCAGCGGGATCTTGGCTGCGGCGGCGGCATCCGACATCGCCTGCGTGGCCGAAGTGTCGACCGGGTTGACGATGATGGCGTCGACGCCCGAAGCGGCGAAGTTCTTGATCTGGTCAAGCTGCTTGGCAACGTCGTTCTGTGCGTCCTCGACCTGCAACTCGACGCCGCTCATGCCCTTGGCCTGCTCGATCATGCCGTTGCGCAGCACGGTCAGGAAGTTGTCGTCGAACTTGGCCATCGACACGCCAACCTTGGCGGCCAGGGCGGATGAACTCATCAGCGCCGCGAAGGCGACGCCTAAAATCAATTTCTTCATTGTGTTTCTCCTCCACATATTGGTGTCCGGTTTCACCGATTTATCCGGAATCCCCGATCTCCCCGGGGAATCTCTCCCTGATGTCGTTTCTATTCCGGGTGACGCTTGCCGTTGGCTGGAACGTCAAACCCTCTGTTTGAAACAGATATTCCGGAACGAAAGAACCAAAATATACAGATGATGAAATATTTATTCCATTTCACATCGGGGCGTCAAGGGCGATTCCGCGGCCTGCGGGCCGATTTACGCATCGCTCTGATGGATTCTATCATTTGCCTCGGCACCTTGCGCGGCGGCTGGCTAGATGTTTTCCGGCAGATAGACGTCGAAGGGCAGAAAGGTCTGGCCCGGAGCGTTGGCGGCGCCGGTTTCGATGGCATGCGCCATCAGGTCGACGAGCTCACGGCATAAAGCGGCGAGCGGGGTCGAGATCACCATGGTGAGGATGTTGTCGGCGAGTGCCGCGCGCGACTCGGCGTTGATCTCGTTGCAGACGACCACCGGCATGGTCGCGGGCTTCGCTGCCCGCAGCGCCGAGACCGCGCCTTCCATGCCACCGCCGGCGACGTAGCAGCCGGCAAGATCCGGATAGCGCGCCAGAAGATCGATCATCGCGTCATGGGTCACCTGGTTGGCTTCCAGATTGACCAGCGTTTCAAGCACGCTGAACTCCGGCGCATGCTCGCGGAAGAAGGAGCGAAAGCCGATCTCGCGCAGCTCATGGCCGTGGAAGCGGTGGCTGCCGACGAAGAGGGCGACCTTGCCGGGCCGCTTGGCTGCCTTGGAGATCATCCATGCGGCGGTGCGCCCGACCTTGCGGTTGTCGAGGCCGATATAGCCCTCCCGGATGCCGGCGGCAAAGTCGGACAGCACCGAAAAGACCGGCTGTCCTCTCGCCTTCAAGGTTTCCACGACCGCTGTCAGGGTCGGATGGTCCGGACCGACAACGGCGATGGCCCTCGATTTCGCCGCCAGCCTGCGCATCTGGGAGGCGATCTCGTCGGGAGCCAGGGAGCTGGCGAAATCGATGCTCGCAACGCCGCGGAAGCGCTGCGATTGCGAGATGGCCAGTTCGAGTTCCCGCGCGAAGTCACCGTAGAAGGCATCGTTGCCCCGCAGCAGCAGGAAGCCCAGGCGGTACTCCGGCAACTCCTGGCGCATGCGCTGCTTGATAAGGCCGGCGGCGTGGTAGCCGATGTCGGTAGCGGTCTCGTAGACGCGGCGCGCTGTCTCTTCGCGCACCGGCAGCCGGTTGTTCAGCACGCGGTCGACGGTGGCGACACTGACGCCCGAGATGCGCGCCAGATCGGATATTGTCGGCCGCTTCACCATGCTTGCCTCGTCGGGTTTGCTCGAGCCCTTCGTACATCATCCTGATGGGAAATGATAGAAACTATCTTTATGATGTTGAGTCTATCATCAGTCGGCGTTACTTTGACGCCCGAAGCCAAGGGATTTCATGGCATTCGCTCTGGCGGATGCCTTTGCCGAGGGAGGCAATCATGTCCACTGCGCCGTCCCGGCGTGACTACAGCCTGATCGGCCGCGACGCCAAGCTCGCCGTCGAGACCGGCCTGTCGGCGGCCGAGTGGTATCACACCGACATACCGCGCAAGCAGATGAAGGAGCTGATGCAGCGCTCCGACGGGCCGGCGATCCGCGATACCGCGATCTGGTTCGCCGCCCTGATCGTCAGTGGCGCCGGCGGCGCCTGGCTCTGGGGCACATGGTGGTGCGTGCCGTTCTTCTTCGTCTATGGCGTGCTCTACGGCTCCTCGACGGATTCACGCTGGCACGAATGCGGTCACGGCACCGCCTTCCGCACGCAATGGATGAACGATGCGGTCTATCAGATCGCCTGCTTCATGATCATGCGCAATCCGGTGACCTGGCGCTGGAGCCACACGCGCCACCACACCGACACCATCATCGTCGGCCGCGACCCGGAAATCTCGGTGATGCGGCCGCCGGATCTGGTTCGCGCCATGCTGGGCTTCGTCGGCGTGCTCGACGCCTGGCATGCGATGAGCGATATGCTGCGCAACGCCGCCGGCACCGTCAGCGCCGCCGAAAAGACCTTCATTCCAGAACAGGAGCAGCCCAAGGCGATCCGCGTCGCCCGCATCTGGACGGCGATCTATGCCGCCACCGTCGGGCTGGCGCTCTACACCGGTTCGTTCCTGCCGCTGATGCTGGTCGGCCTGCCCAGGCTCTACGGCGCCTGGCACCATGTCATGGTCGGGCTGCTGCAGCATGGTGGCCTGGCCGACAATGTCACCGACCACAGGCTGAACAGCCGCACCGTCTACATGAACCCGATCAGCCGCTTCATCTACTGGAACATGAACTACCATGTCGAGCATCACATGTTTCCGATGGTGCCCTATCATGCGCTGCCGAGGCTGCACGAACTGATCAAGCACGATCTGCCGGAACCGACACCGTCGATCCTGGCCGGCTACCGCGAGATGATCCCGGTCTTCCTGCGCCAGCTGCGCAACGAGGACTATTTCCTCAAGCGCGAGCTGCCGCCGACCGCACGGCCATATCGCGAGGAATTCCACAACGACACTATCGCCGCCGCGGCGGAATGATCGTGCTTCCATCCGATCTAGACTGTTTATTTAACGCAATTCCGGACGGAAAACCGCTGCGCACTTTTTTGCTTTTGGGAGGACTTGAATGAGCGACTGGGTCGAGGCCTGCGCCACCGGCGACATAGACGAGGAGGATGTGATGCGCTTCGACCATGGCGGCCGCACCTTCGCCATCTATCGCAGCCCCGACGACGAGTTCTTCGCCACCGACGGCCTCTGCACGCATGAAAAGGTGCACCTGGCCGACGGGCTGGTGATGGACGACATCATCGAATGCCCCAAGCACAATGGGCGCTTCAACTACAAGACGGGTGACGCCCGCGGTGCGCCGGTCTGCGTCAATCTCAAGACCTATCCGGTCAAGGTCGATGCCGGCAAAGTCCTGATCCAGATCGGATGACCGATATGGCGGGGGGGATGCTCATCATCGGCGCCGGCGAATGCGGCGGGCGGGCGGCATTGGCGCTGCGCGACCTCGATTATCAGGGGCCGGTGACGCTGGTCGGCGACGAGCCGCATCTGCCCTATGAGCGCCCGCCTCTGTCCAAGGAGGCGATGGCCAGCGATGCGCCCGGGATCAAGGCGATCGCCAGCGACGCAATTCTGACCGAGAAGTCGATCCGGCATGTCCATTCCGTCCAGGCCGTCGCGATCGACCGCACGGCGCATACTGTGCGCCTGTCGGACGGATCGGTCCTGCCTTACGAAAAGCTCCTGCTGGCAACCGGTTCGACGCCGCGCAAGCTGCCGATGCCGGGCCTGGGTCCGCGCTGCGTCTATCTCAGAACCTTCGCTGATGCGCTCGCCATTCGCGCGCATCTCACCCCCGGCAACCGTATCGCCATCATCGGCGGCGGCTTTATCGGCCTCGAACTCGCCGCCGCGGCTCGCAAGCTCGGTGCCGCGGTCACCGTCATCGAGGCGCAGCCTCGCATCTTGATGCGCGGCGTGCCGGCGGAGGTCGCGGAAATCATCCATGAGGCGCATGTCGCCGAGGGCGTCGACATCCTGTGCGGCGACGGCATCGCGTCCATCGCCGACGATGGCAACGAGGTTCGCGTCACCCTTGCCGGCGGACGGGAGATATCAGCCGACCTCGCGATCATCGGCATCGGCGCCGTGCCGGTGACCGGGCTTGCGGCCGAAGCGGGGCTGACGATCGACAATGGCATTGCAGTCGATGCCGAGCTGCGCAGCAGCGATCCCGACATCTTTGCCGCCGGCGATTGCTGCTCGTTTCCGCTCGCCGTCTATGGCGGCCGCCGCGTGCGGCTGGAAGCCTGGCGCAACGCCCAGGAACAGGGCGCGCTGGCGGCCAGGAACATGCTCGGCGCCGGCGAGGCGCATGCGGCGGTGCCGTGGTTCTGGTCGGATCAATATGGTCTGTCCCTGCAGATCGCCGGGCTCTCCGACGAGGGCAAAAACACCGTGCGCCGCGATCTCGGCGACGGCGCCTTCATCCTCTTCCATTTGGCTGAAGACGGCAGGCTGGTCGCGGCCAGCGGCATCGGCCCCGGCAACGCGGTCGCCCGCGACATCAGGCTGGCCGAAATGCTGATCGCCAAGCGCGCCAAGCCGGCGCCGGAAGCGCTGGGCTCGCAGGACGTGAAGCTGAAGTCGTTGTTGGCGGCCTGAGCCTACGCTCCCCCTTTTTGGGGGCCGCTGCGCAGCTGCGGGATGGGAGTGCGGCACCGCCCCTAACCTTCGGTCCGACCTGCCCTACAAGGGGCAGGTAAAGGCTCTGAACCCCAGCCCTAAAACAGCGCCTTCAGCTCCGGCAGTTTGTCGTTCACCAGCCAACCATAATAATTCTCTTCCGGCAGCTTTTCGGGCTCACCGGCGGCGCGGCGCCTGTCGTTCTCCGCCTTCAGGGCATAAGCGCGCTGCTCCGGATTGCCGACATTGTAGAGCGTGGCGGTCAGCCCGGGATTGCCCGAAATGTCGAAGCCGGCAATGCTTTTATAGGCATCGATCGATTTCCTGATCGTCGCGGCGACGTAGGGCAGCGTCAGGTCGGGATCCATGATGGTCTTGTAGACCGAATTGGGATCGCCGACGTCGAGCTTGGGCAGGCCCGAAACCTTGTGCACCAGATCGCTCATCTGCAGGGCGGTCAGCGGATTGAGCTGGCCGAGGCCGAAGGTCTGGCCGGCATAATAAGGCTGGAAGAAGGTGGCGCCGAAGCGGTCGTCGGGAAAGCTGGTCCCGCCGACCGACTTGCCGCGAAACGAACGGTTCCACACCTGTTCGCGGCATTCCCACAGATCGTAGCTGTCGGACATCCCCGTGCATTTCTTGAATTCCGGCCGCTGGACGAAGTCGGTGATGTCCTCGCCGTCATAGGCGAAGGACAGCTTGCTGGAGAGATAGGAGATCGCCTTGACATAGTAGGTCTGCAGCCGGTCATAAGCATCGACATTGTAGGTGTGCTCGCCGACGATGGCGCCGACGATGTGCAGGGGATCGATGCCGTAGGCGGCCGCCGCCTTCCTGATCTTGCCGCGCAATTCGGCGTCGTTCTGCAGCAGGGCATAGACCTTGCGGTACTTCGCCTGGAAGCTGGTGTTGGTCGCCTGCGTGCGCCGGCTGGAGGCGCCGGGAATGTCGGGCTGCACGGCATTGCGATTTCCCGGCGGCACCAATGTCGCTGCCTCGGCGGCGAACAGCGTCGCCGCCAGCGTCAAGCCGAGAATGACCAGGATCAGTTTTTTCATGCACCCGCCGCCCAAGCAATTCCAGGAAAAGTGTGAAACGGTTTTCCGGAATTGCGTCAACCAAGAGATCGAGAATTGCCGCGCAAACTAGGTAAAGCTCTTGGTCGAGTCGAGAGCGCCCCTTCACCCGGCAGGACGAAAGGTGGCCAGATGGTACCATCTGGCCACACATGATTTTGCTTGCCGGAAAATGTTGC
The DNA here is from genome assembly GCF_004022955.1 of Mesorhizobium sp. M7A.F.Ca.US.002.01.1.1. Classification (NCBI taxonomy): domain Bacteria; kingdom Pseudomonadati; phylum Pseudomonadota; class Alphaproteobacteria; order Hyphomicrobiales; family Phyllobacteriaceae; genus Mesorhizobium; species Mesorhizobium sp. M7A.F.Ca.US.002.01.1.1. Next base: position 18,669 of record NZ_RZQE01000016.1, read on the forward strand.
CTGGACCGGCGCCGGAACGTTTCGGCGCCGTCGTTTAAAGGATGAACCGCGACAGGTCGGTATTCCTGGACAGATCGCCGACATGCTTTTCGACATAGGCGGCGTCGATAGTGACGCTCGTTCCGTTGCGGTCGGGCGCATCGTAGGAGATTTCGTCCAGCACCCGCTCCATCACCGTCTGCAGGCGCCTGGCGCCTATGTTCTCGACGCTGGCGTTGAGATCGACGGCGATGCCGGCGAGCGAATCGATGGCGTCTTCGGTGAAGGTCAACTCGACGCCCTCGGTCTTCATCAGCGCGATATACTGCTTGATCAGGCTGGCCTCGGTCTCGGTTAGGATGCGCACGAAATCGTCCTTCTCCAGCGCCCGCAGTTCGACGCGGATTGGCAGGCGGCCCTGCAATTCCGGCAACAGGTCGGACGGCTTCGAGACGTGGAAGGCGCCGGAGGCGATGAACAGGATGTGATCCGTCTTCAACGGTCCGTATTTGGTCGCCACCGTGGTGCCTTCGACCAGCGGCAGCAGGTCGCGCTGCACGCCTTCGCGCGAGGGCCCGCCGGAAATGTCCGATCTCGCCGCGATCTTGTCGATCTCGTCGAGGAAGACGATGCCGTCGTTTTCCGCGGCATCGAGCGCCCGGCGCACCACCTCGTCCTGATCGAGCAGCTTGTCGGACTCGTCATTGACCAGCAGGTCGTAGGACTCCTTCACCGTCGTCTTGCGCATCTTGGTTTTCTTGCCGCCCATCGCCTTCGACAGCATGTCGTTGATGTTCAGCACGCCGATATTGGCGCCCGGCATGCCGGGGATTTCAAATCCGGGCATGCCGCCGCTGCCGGTGTCGGCAACCTCGACCTCGATTTCCTTGTCGTCGAGCTCGCCGTCGCGCAGCTTCTTGCGGAAACTGTCGCGGGTGGCCGGGCTCGCCGTCTTGCCGACCAGTGCTTCCAGCACACGTTCCTCGGCGTTGACGTGGGCGCGCGCCTTGACGTCCTCACGCATCTTCTCGCGCACCAGGCCGATGGCGATCTCGACGAGGTCGCGGATGATCTGCTCGACATCGCGGCCGACATAGCCGACTTCGGTGAACTTGGTCGCCTCGACCTTGACGAAAGGCGCACCGGCCAGCCGCGCCAGGCGGCGCGAGATTTCCGTCTTGCCGACGCCGGTCGGCCCGATCATCAGGATGTTCTTGGGCATCACCTCTTCGCGCATCTGGCCTTCCAGCTGCTGGCGGCGCCAGCGGTTGCGCAAGGCAATGGCCACGGCGCGCTTGGCGTCCTTCTGGCCGATGATGAAGCGGTCGAGTTCCGAAACGATTTCGCGGGGAGAAAATGTGCTCATATCACTAAATTCCACTTTGCCACTGCTTGATGGCCTCGAACGGATGCAGCAGCATGATCACGTTGAGTGTCAGATTGTCCCGGATGAGGTAGCCGGTGCCGAGTTCGAAGATGATGGCGAGGCTGACGATCACCCATATAGGTAGCCTTCGCGCCATCACAAATCCCAGCACCATGGCCAGTGTGTCCGACACCGAATTGATGATGCTGTCGCCATAGTAATCGAGCGAAATGGTGCCGGCGCGGTAGCGGTCGATGATGAACGGGCTGTTTTCCAGCAGCTCCCAGCCGCCCTCGATGAAGACGGCGAACGCCAGCCTCAGGCCGATCGGCGAACGCGGGAACAGGAACCGCGCCAGCGCATAGAACAGGAAGCCGTGGATGATGTGCGAGAACGTGTACCAGTCCGAAATGTGCTGGGAATTCTCCGAACTGTTCACCACGCCATGCCAGAGCTTGACGTAGCCGCAGGTGCAGATCGGCGTCCGCCCCATGCCGTAGAGCGCCCCGGCCTGGAAGATGACCAGGGCAAGCACCAGCAGAAGCCCCATCCGCCAGCTGTCTTCGTAGGCCGAATAGCTGTTTTCCGTGGCCGGTGTCGTCATCGGTTCATTCCCCCTCGTTTCGCGTCGCCGTCTCGATCATCACAAAGCCCTGTCACGCCTTCAGCGGCGGCAGCCGGCGGATCACGGCCGCCGGCAAGGTGGGGTTGACCACAATCCGCCGGATACGCTGCCAGCCGGCCCCGAACAGAATAATCAGCGCGCCAACAACGACCAGGATCAAGGCAAAAGGCGGGATGCCCGTCGAATCGGAGGCGGAATTCACCAGATAATAGATGCCCAGCGAGCCGAAGTAAGCCAATGTAGGAACCAGAAGCGAACGGCGGTCTATGGCCAGCGCGACATAGAGGAAGCCAAGGATCAGAATCGTCAGCATGATGGTTGCATTGGCATCCGGCGCGATATGTCCGAATACGACGTTTTGGCCGGTTGCCATGATAAAGAGCGGATGCACCAGCATCGGCGCCGAGACGACATGCAGCCAGAAAGCGCAATCGGACCAGATCTTGCGTCGATCCCTGTCGTAAATGTCAAAAGCGACACCCGTTGCGAACACGATCAGGCCGCAGATCAGCGGCATGTAAAGGGCCGCGCGAAGCAATTCGGGAACGTCCTCGAGGCGCGGCGGCGCAATCGCGCCGGTTGTCACACTGTCATACAGGATTATCGCCGTTTGCAGGAAGGCAAGCAGTGTGAAGGCGATGGCGATGGTCCCGGCAATGATGGGGACGCGAAAGCGCCAGAAATAGATCGCCGCCGCGATTATTCCTCCGCCCAGGAACAGATATCCGGCCCGGGACGCCGTCTGGCGCAACGCCAATAGCTGCCAGATGGTTTCCGGCTTGCGTATGCCGAAGCTGGCCTCCACTTGCAGCGCCAGAGCGGCCAGAATGGCGGCCATGAAAATCAGGGCAAGCACGGACGACGATAGCTTCATCCGGTGCTGACGCGTGACGATTTCGGCGAGCCCCCAGGCGAAAACCGCGAGGATGCCGGCGATCCAGAATGTCTGGCCTGGAAGCAAGGTGGTGAGGACAAAGAAGAAGCCGGCGCTGAGCAGAACGGTTCCCACGGTGACGAACAGATCGTTGCCGCCGCCGACCAGCCGCAGGTTTTCCTCGTCACCCTCGTCACCGGCGGGCCTGGCCTCGGGGGCGAGAGCGACCGCGCGTTCCATGGCCTCCAACTGATCGCGCAAGGTCTGCGAGATCAAACCTTTCGCGACTGCCTTGTCGAGGGTTTCGGCGCTGATCAATTGGGCTCCTGCGTCGCGTCGCGCGCCATCAACAGGGCTGGCCCGTACTCCGATGTTCTGGTGTCAAAGGCAACAAAGCCGGCCTTTTCGTAGGCGCGGATCGCCCTGACATTGGCGGGATCCGGGTCGATGATGACGCGCGGAACACCTTCCTCGAAAAGCTGTTCGACGAATTGGCGCACGATCGCCGAGCCATGGCCACGCCCGACCAGCTCCGGCACGCCGATCGACACGTCGATGCCGAGCGTGCCGAACGGCTGGTCGGCGTAGGGGTGGTCGTCTTCCAGATGCGGATCGTAGCTCTGCAGATAGGCGATCGGCTTGCCGTCGAGCTCGACGATCAGCGGCTCGACGGAAATCGAGTCGATATGATCGCTAATCCCGGCGATTTCCGTCTCCGGATCGTCCCACCACTCTGCAACATGCGGCTGGGCAAGCCAGCCGGCGATCATCGGCAGGTCTTTCTCCGTCACCGGCCGAAAATCATAGGTCACCACCTCTTCAGGCGGCATCGAGCGTTTCGACGACGAAATTGTTGTTGGTGTAGACGCAGATGTCGGATGCGATCTGCATCGCCTTGCGGGCGATCTCCTCGGCATCCTTGTCGCTGTCCATCAGCGCGCGGGCCGCGGCCAGCGCGTAATTGCCGCCCGAACCGATGGCCATGACGCCGAATTCGGGTTCGAGCACGTCGCCGGTGCCGGTCAGCGCCAGCGAGACTGACTTGTCTGCCACCAGCATCATCGCTTCCAGCCGGCGCAGATAGCGGTCGGTGCGCCAGTCCTTGGCGAGCTCGACGCAGGCGCGCGTCAGCTGGTCGGGATATTGTTCGAGCTTGGCCTCGAGCCGCTCCAAAAGCGTGAAGGCGTCGGCGGTGGCGCCGGCGAAACCGGCAATCACATTGCCGCCCTTGCCGATGCGGCGCACCTTCTTGGCGTTGCCCTTCATGATGGTCTGGCCAAGGCTGACCTGGCCGTCGCCGGCGATCACCACCTTGTTGCCCTTGCGCACCGTCACGATGGTCGTGGCGTGCATGGTCAGTTCATTGGACATTTCTTGGGCTCCGAGCAGCGCCATCCCGATAAGGCGATTGGCGCGGTACGAGTAACTTTGATCGGCCATATGTATGCATGGGGCCGGTGATTGCAAATCGCTCTCTGGCAAGGCCGATACCGCTGCCAGAGGCAACTGGCAATCGCCGGATCATGCTGCTAGAAGGCTTTCGTTTTCAAGCTTGCGAGCGCTTGAAGCCTCTGAGCCGGTCACGATGTGAACCTCTGGACAAGGATAGAGTGATGCCGCCCCGTTCCGCCGAAGCGAGCCGTAAGACCAAGGAAACCGACATCTCCGTGTCGATCCATGTCGACGGTTCCGGCAAGTCGGATATCGCTACGGGCGTCGGCTTCTTCGATCATATGCTGGACCAGCTGTCGCGCCATTCCCTGATCGATATGACGGTCAGGGCCAAGGGCGACCTGCACATCGACGATCACCACACGGTCGAGGACACCGGCATCGCGCTCGGCCAGGCCTTGACCAAGGCGCTCGGCGAGCGGCGCGGCATCATGCGCTATGCCTCGATCGACCTTGCCATGGACGAGACGCTGACGCGCGCGGCGATCGACGTCTCCGGCCGTCCCTTCCTGGTCTGGAACGTTTCGTTCTCGTCGCCGAAGATCGGCACCTTCGACACCGAACTGGTGCGCGAGTTCTTCCAGGCGCTGGCGCAGAATGCCGGCATTACGTTGCATGTCACCAACCACTATGGCGCCAACAACCATCACATCGCCGAGACCTGCTTCAAGGCGGTGGCGCGCGCGCTGCGCGCTGCTCTCGAACGCGATCCGCGCCAGCCGGATGCGGTTCCCTCCACCAAGGGATCGTTGAAGGGATAAGGCCATGGCCACCTACGTCGTGATGGAACCGCCAGGCCGCAGCGAAAAGGCTGATGCGACGGCCTTTGTCCGCGATGGCTTCACCTGGCTGGGCCTCCTGGTGCCGCCGCTATGGTTCGCCTGGCATCGGCTGTGGATCGAAGCAGCACTTACCTTCGTCGTCATGGGCCTGCTTTCGATGCTGGGCCAGAAGCTCGGCCTTGGTCTGGCTGGGTCGCTGCTGTCGTTGCTGGTTTCGCTCTATGTCGGCCTGGAAGGGCAAGGCCTGCGCATCGCGGCACTTCGCCGGCGTGGTTGGCACGAGTGGGGCGCGGTCGAAGCCGGTTGGCTCGACGATGCCGACACACGCTATGCGCTGGAGGCGGAAGCGCTTGCCGATGAGGTTGTGCCGGCGCCGCGCATGGTCCCCGATGCTGCCTTCGCGCGGCCAGCGCAGCCGGGCATTGCGCTGGGGCTGACCCACATACCGGGAAGAAACTGACATGATTCCGGGAAGAAGCTGATATGCGGGTTGCGATCATCGACTACGGCTCGGGCAATCTGCGCTCGGCCACCAAGGCTTTCGAGCGCGCCGCGCGCGAAGCCGGCATCGTGGCGCAGATCGACCTGACGGCCGATGCCGAGCGGGTGCGCACGGCCGATCGCATCGTCCTGCCCGGCGTCGGCGCCTATGCCGATTGCGCGGCCGGCCTGCAGGCCGTCGAAGGCATGCGGGAAGCCGTCGAAGATGTCGCCATCGTCAAGGGCCGGCCTTTCCTCGGCATCTGCGTCGGCATGCAACTGATGTCGCAGCGCGGCCTTGAAAAGACAATTACCGAGGGCTTCGGCTGGATATCGGGCGACGTCAAGGAGATCATGCCTTCCGATCCGGCGCTGAAGATCCCGCAGATCGGCTGGAACACGATCGAACTCAAACGCCAGCATCCACTGTTTGCCGGCATTCCCACCGGGACCAACGGGCTGCACGCCTATTTCGTGCACTCCTACCACCTCGATGCGCGCAAGCCGGACGAAGTGCTGGCGGTCGCCGATTATGGCGGCCCGGTGACGGCGGCCGTCGCCCGCGACAATCTCGTCGGCACGCAATTCCACCCGGAAAAGAGCCAGGCGCTGGGCCTCGCCCTGATCACCAATTTCCTGCGCTGGAGGCCCTAGAGCATGATCCCGAAAAGTGGACCCCGGTTTTCTCGGACAAACGGTCCCGTTTGTCCCGAGATCATGCTCAAGCAAAGGGGAAACCGATGAGCAAGAAGGGTTACTGGATGGCGATGGTCGAGGTGACCGATCCGGAAAACTATCCGCTATACATTGCCGCCAACAAAGCGGCTTTCGACAAATATGGCGCAAAATTCCTGACCCGCGGCGGTCAGTCGTCGAGCCCGGAAGGGTCGTCGGGCAATCGCCATGTCATCATCGAGTTCGAGAGCTACGCGGTCGCACTCGCCTGCTTCCATTCGCCCGAATACCAGGCGGCGCTGAAGTTCCGACGTCTCTATTCGACATCGCATTTCGCCATTGTGGAAGGCGCCTGAACGGATGATCCTTTTCCCCGCCATCGATCTCAAGGACGGCCAGTGCGTGCGCCTGAAGCACGGCGACATGGCCACCGCGACCATCTACAACGATGATCCTGCAGCGCAGGCGCGGGCCTTCGAGCAACAGGGCTTCGAATGGCTGCATGTCGTCGACCTCAACGGCGCTTTCCAGGGCCAGAGCGTCAACAGCGCGGCGGTCGGCGCCATCCTCAAGGCGACGAAGAACCCTGTGCAGCTCGGCGGCGGCATCCGCACGCTGGCGCAGATCGAGGACTGGCTCGATCGCGGGCTGGCCCGTGTCATCCTCGGCACGGTGGCGGTGCGTGACCCGGACCTGGTCAGACAGGCCTGCAAGGCGTTTCCGGGCAAGGTCGCCGTCGGCATCGACGCCAAGGGCGGCAAGGTCGCCGTCGAGGGCTGGGCCGAGGCGTCGAGCCTCGGCGTCGTCGAACTGGCGAGGAAATTCGAGGGCGCCGGAGTCGCCGCCATCATCTACACCGATATCGACCGCGACGGCGTTTTGACCGGCATCAACTGGGACGCCACCATCGATCTCGCCGATGCCGTATCGATCCCGGTCATCGCGTCGGGCGGCCTCGCCTCGATCGCCGACATCGTGCGCATGACCATGCCCGATGCGCAAAAGCTCGAAGGGGCGATCTCCGGGCGCGCGCTCTATGACGGCCGCATCGATCCGGCCGAGGCCCTGGCGATCCTGCAGGGCAGGGCGGAGACGCGGACGTGAAAATCTCCATCATCCTGGCCTCCTACGACAGCGGCCATTACCATGGCGGCATGGGCCAGGGCCCGGACGCACTGATATCAGGCGGGCTCGTCGACGCGCTGACCATGGCCGGCCATGACGTTACGGTGGAAGACATCGGCAGGGTCGGAGACATCCAGGAGCGCGAGATCGCCACCGGCTTTGCTGTCTGCAACGCGGTTGCGACCGAGGTTCGCCTTGCCCGTGACGCCGGCCGGTTTCCCATCGTCCTTGCGGGAAACTGCCTGACATCAGCCGGTGCGGTCGCCGGCGAGGACGCCGATGCGATCATCTGGGCCGACCAGCATGGCGACCTCAACACGCCCGAGACATCGGCGTACGGGTTTCTCGACGGCATGGCGCTGGCGACGGTGCTTGGCCTGTGCTGGAGGCCGATGGCTTCGGCCATTCCCGGCTTCAAGCCGATCGATCCGTCGCGTTGCGTGCTCGTCAACGCGCGCGATCTCGATCCGGACGAGAAGCGGCTGCTGGAGACATTGCCGATCGTGCGGACGGAATGCTCCGGGGTGGCCCAGGCGACCGAAAGACTGAAGATCGCCGGCGCCAAACGCGTGCACATGCATCTCGACATGGACGTGCATGATCCCCGCGAGTTGCAGGCCAACCGCTATATCACTTCGGGCGGCCCGAGCCCGGAGCAGTTGCGCGACGCCACTTGCGCCATGGCGATTGCGGTGCCGGTCGTCGGCATCACCGTCTCCGCCTACGACCCGGCTTTCGACGCGCAGGCCGATGTGCCGCCGCTGGTCGGTCAATTGCTGAACGATCTCATCGCCACGATAGAGGGCCGCTGATGCTGAAAGCCCGTGTCATCCCCTGTCTCGACGTCAAGAACGGCCGTGTCGTCAAGGGCGTCAACTTCGTCGATCTCGTCGACGCCGGCGATCCGGTCGAGGCGGCCAAGGCCTATGACGCGGCCGGCGCCGACGAGCTTTGCTTCCTCGACATCACTGCTTCGTCGGACAATCGCGAAACCATCTTCGACGTCATCGCACGCACCGCCGAACAATGCTTCATGCCGCTGACCGTCGGCGGCGGCGTGCGCCAGGTCGCCGACATCAGGAAGCTGCTCTTGGCCGGCGCGGACAAGGTGTCGATCAACACGGCGGCGGTGAAGAACCCGGATTTCGTTGCCGAGGCCGCCGACAAGTTCGGCAACCAGTGCATCGTCGTCGCCATCGACGCCAAGAAAGTGTCCGCCACCGGTGAGGCCGACCGCTGGGAAATCTTCACCCATGGCGGGCGCGAAAAGACCGGCATCGACGCGGTCGAGTTCGCGCGGAAAATGGTCGATCGCGGCGCCGGCGAGATCCTGCTGACCTCGATGGATCGCGACGGCACCAAGGCCGGCTACGACATCGCGCTGACCCGCGCGATATCAGACGCCGTGCGTGCGCCGGTCATCGCTTCCGGCGGCGTCGGCACGCTCGACCACATGGTCGAAGGCATTCGCGACGGCCATGCCGGCGCGGTGCTGGCCGCGTCCATCTTCCATTTCGGTACCTACACGATAGCGCAGGCCAAGGCGCATATGGCCGCCGCAGGGCTGCCGATGCGGCTGGACTCTGTGAATAATCGGCCCTAAAGCATGATCCCGAAAAGTGGGAACCGGTTTTCGGAAAAGATCATGCCTAAACAAGCAGATAGATGGCGCCATGGCTGAGTTTTCGCTGTCAGATCTTGAAGAAACCATCAGGGAACGCGCCCATTCCGGCGACCCGGACTCGTGGACGGCAAAACTGTTCGCGCGCGGCATCGACAAGGCGGCGCAGAAACTCGGCGAGGAAGCAGTCGAGACGGTGATTGCCGCAGTCAAGGGCGACAAACAGGCCCTCGTTTCGGAAAGTGCCGATCTTATATATCATTGGCTCGTCGTTCTCGGCCTCTCGGGGGTTTCGCTGAGCGACGTGCTCAAGGAGCTCGAAGGCCGCACCCGGCGTTCGGGCATCGCCGAGAAGGCGTCACGGCCCAAGGGCTGACCGCGAGGAAGGGCAGGTATCTCGATGGATCAGCTCGCGCCGACCGAGAAGTATTCCCCGTTTCGCTTCTTCTCCGCCGAGCAATGGTCGCAATTCCGCGCCGACACGCCGCTGACGCTGAGCGCGGACGAATTCCGCCGCCTGCGCTCGCTCAACGATCCGGTCGATCTCGAAGAGGTCACGCGCATCTATCTGTCGCTGTCGCGGCTGTTGTCGGCTCATGTCGAAGCGAGCCAGCTGCTGTTTCGGCAACGCCAGGCCTTCTTCAACGCGGTCGACGTGGTCAAGACGCCCTTCATCATCGGCATCGCCGGTTCCGTCGCGGTCGGCAAATCGACGACCGCACGCGTGCTGAAGGAGCTTTTGGCGCGCTGGCCGTCGAGCCCCAAGGTCGATCTCATCACCACCGACGGCTTCCTGCTGCCCAACGAGGTCCTGCGCCGCGAGAACCTGATGGAGCGCAAGGGTTTTCCAGACAGTTACGATGTCGGCGCGCTGCTGCGCTTCCTGTCGGGCATCAAGTCGGCGCTGCCCGATGTCCGCGCGCCGGTCTATTCGCACCTCACCTATGACGTCATTCCCGGCGAGTTCGTCACCATCGACCGGCCCGACATATTGATCTTCGAAGGCATCAATGTCCTGCAGCCCGGCAAGCTGCCGCAGGACGGCAAGATCGTGCCTTTCCTGTCGGACTTCTTCGATTTCGCCATCTACATCGATGCCGACGAGAAGCTGATCCACAACTGGTACATTTCCCGCTTCATGCGGCTGCGTGAGACCGCCTTCCGCAATCCGGACTCCTTCTTTCACCGCTACTCGCAGCTGTCGGAGGGTTCGGCGCGCGCCATCGCCGAAGGGCTGTGGACCAACATCAATTTGAAGAATCTGCGCGAGAACATCCTGCCGACGCGGGCCCGCGCCGACTTGATCCTGCGCAAGGGGGCCGACCACCTGATCGAGGAAGTGGCGCTCAGGAAGCTGTGACGGCCGGCTTCGTCACCCGTCGCAATGTCAAATTGATCCGCCCACCGTTTTTCAGCAGTGCCGAGGTCGAGGGATAGATCCGATCGACGCCGTGAAAGCACAGCCGCCCCTCACCGCCGAGCACCACGACGTCACCGCTTTGCAGCCTGAACGACTTGGTGGCGCCATCACGCGTGGTCTGGCCAACCCGGAACAGGCAGTCGTCGCCGAGCGAGACGGAGACGACCGGCGCCGAAAAATCGGTCTCGTCGCGGTCCTGATGCAGGCCCATCTTCGCATCCGCCGTGTAGAAATTGATCAGGCACGCTTCCGGCGGATGCGGATAGCCCGAGACCTCGCGCCACAGGTCGAGCAGCGCATCCGGAATTGGCGGCCAAGGCTCCCCGGTTAGCGGATGCGCCGGCTGGTAACGATAGCCGTGCTCCTTGTCGGTAACCCAGCCCAGCGGCCCGCAATTGGTCATGCGCACGCTCATCTCCTTGCCGGTGCGCGGCATGGCCGGCACGAACAGCGGCGCCTGCTGCACGATCCGTCTCACCTCGTCGACCAGTTCTTCCTGCACGGTGCGTGACAGGTAGGCCGGCATGTGGCGGACGCCTTTGGGCAGAACGAGCACGGATTCGATCGCCTTTTGGATGGTTCGGAACCGTAAAATGTCACGATCAAATGAAAACGGCGACCCGAAAGCCGCCGCTCTTGTCGAATTGGCAGTAGCCTCGATTAGGCGAGGTCGGGGATGCGCAGCACCTGGCCCGGATAGATCTTGTCGGGATGGGTCAGCATCGGCTTGTTGGCCTCGAATATGACCGTGTTCTTGACGCCTTGGCCCTTGCCGTAGCTTTTCTCGGCGATCTTCCAGAGATTGTCGCCCTTCTTCACGGTGTAAAAGGTGGGCTCCTTGGCGGGGGCGGCGGCCGTGCCAGGTGCTGGCGCGACCTGTAATTCGTCCGCCTGCACCTTGGAGACGCCGAGCGTGTTGCCGACGGCGATGACCGCCTTCTCGAAAATCGACTGGTCCTTGACCACACCCTTCAGCACCGCCGTATCGCCGTTGACGACGACCTCGACGCCATCGGTGCCGAGCTTGTGCGAATCGAGCTCCTTCTTGAGTGTGTCGGCCGTGGGTGCGGCTTCGTCGTCACCGCCGATGCCCAGTTTCTTGCCGACACTCTTGACGAAATCGAACATGCCCATCGTTGGTCTCCATTGCTGTGGTGGGTGATCGCAGCTTGCCATCTGCAACCCAGAATTGGAAGCCACCCGCGCGTTGCAGCTTCGCGGTGCTTAATCGTTCTCCACCCGGCCGCGCAGCTTCTTGATCGTGCCGCGCCCGGCCTTGCTCTTCAGCCGCCGTTCCACGGCACCTTTCGACGGCCGCGTCTTCTTGCGCGGCGGCGGTGGCGGCTCGGCGGCCTTGGCGACCAATGCCGTCAGCCGTGCCCGCGCATCCGCCCGGTTCTGTTCCTGGGTGCGGAAGCGGCCCGCTTCGATGACGATGACGCCGTCCTTGGTGGCACGCTGGCCGGCAAGCTTGATCGTCCGCTCGCGCACGCGCTCCGACAGACCCGCTGCGTTGGCGGCGTCGAAGCGCAGTTGCACCGCCGTCGCCACCTTGTTGACGTTCTGGCCGCCGGGACCGGACGAGCGGATGAAATCCTCGTGCAGGTCGCCCGGATGGATCACCGCATCGCCTGATATGAAGATATTGTCGTCGCTCGCCATGCCGCAGTCATGGCGCGGCGGATCGAAAAAGAAAAGGCCCGATCGAACCGGGCCTTTCAACGAAGCTGAACCTTGTGGCGCGATTACTCCGCGGCTTCCTGCATGCGCGGCGCCGCACCCAGCACCACGGCGTCGACATGGCTTTCGAATTTCTCGAAATTGACGGCGAACATGCCGACCAGCCTTGCCGCCTGCCGGTCATAGCCGGCCTTGTCGGCCCAGGTGGAGCGCGGGTCGAGAATGGCGCTGTCGACGCCTCGAACCGCCACCGGCACCTCGAAACCGAAATGAGGGTCGGTGCGGAACTCGGCCGTCTTGAGCGAGCCGTCGAGTGCGGCGGCAAGCAAGGCGCGCGTCGCCTTGATCGGCATGCGCTTGCCGGTGCCGTAGGCGCCGCCGGTCCAGCCGGTGTTGACCAGCCAGCAATCGGCGCCGTGGCGGGCAATCAGCTCGCGCAGCAGATTGCCGTATTCCGATGGATGGCGCGGCATGAACGGTGCGCCGAAACAGGTCGAAAACGTCGCTTCGGGCTCGGTCACGCCCTTTTCGGTTCCGGCCACCTTGGCGGTGTAGCCGGAGAGGAAATGATACATCGCCTGCGCCGGGGTCAGCCGCGCGATCGGCGGCATCACGCCGAACGCATCGGCGGTCAGCATGATGATGTTCTTCGGATGGTTGGCGCGGCCGGTCTTGCTGGCGTTGGGGATGAAATCCAGCGGGTAGGCGCAGCGTGTGTTTTCGGTCAGCCTTCCGTCGTTGAAATCCGGCACGCCATCAGCGTCGAGCACGACATTTTCCAGCACCGTGCCGAAGCGCTGCGTGGTGGCGAAGATTTCCGGCTCGGCTTCCGCCGACAGCTTGATCGTCTTGGCGTAGCAGCCGCCTTCGAAATTGAAGATGCCGTGGGGTCCCCAGCCATGCTCGTCGTCGCCGATCAGCGTGCGCGAGGGATCGGCCGAGAGTGTCGTCTTGCCGGTGCCCGACAGGCCGAAGAAGATGGCTGCGTCGCCGGCCATACCCTCGTTGGCCGAGCAATGCATCGGCATCACGCCTTTCGCCGGCAGCAGATAGTTGAGCATGGTGAACACCGACTTCTTCATCTCGCCGGCATAGGAGGTGCCGCCGATCAGCACGATCTTGCGCGTGAGATCCACGGCGATCACCGTTTCAGCGCGGCTGCCGTGGCGGGCGGGATCGGCGCGGAAGGACGGCAGGTCGATGATCGTCATGTCAGGCACGAAATGCTCGAGCTCGGCGGCATCGGGACGAATGAGCAGATTGCGGATGAACAGCGAGTGCCAGGCAAATTCGGTGATCACCCTGGTCGGCAGCTTCAGCTCCGCATCGGCGCCGCCGATCAGGTCCTGGACGTATAGATCCTTGTCCGCGGCATGCGTCTGGAAATCGGCGAGCAGCGTGTCGAACTGGGCTTGTGAAATTGCCTTGTTGTTGTCCCACCAGACATGCGGTTCGGTGTCGCTGTTGCGGACGACAAACTTGTCCTTGGGCGAGCGGCCGGTATGCTGGCCTGTCTCGGCGACCAACGCGCCATGTGCGGTCAAGCGGGCCTCGCCGCGCCGGATCGAGTCCTCATAAAGAGCAGCCGCACCGAAATTATAGCGCACCACGCCGGTGGTTTTCAGGCCGATATGATCGATCGCGCAGGCGGAATTGCGTTTGCCGACTTCCGACATCGAGTGTCCCTCTTGGATTTGCCGCATCTTTGCCGGCACGTTCCCGGCACGCCCACTACGCGGGCTGAGATGGTCAGAACCAGAAAAGACGAATGATATCAAATCATTAATCGATTTAAATATTTTGAAAGTTGTTTAAATCGTTTATATGTGCAAAAAGTTTGGCGGTTGCCCAAAGGATTGGCGATGTACGTTCGTCCAATCCCTGTCGAGGTAGGATTGTGGCCGCCGGCATGCCGCGCGTGACAGCGGACAAGGCCTATGCCACATTTTGTACCTAATTTGTCCTGCAAAAGCCCCTTCTCTACGACAGAAGGGACAGCTCATGAGGGAGCCGCTTGAAATGGCAACAATCGCGCTTGTCGATGACGACCGCAACATTCTGACATCGGTGTCGATCGCCCTGGAATCCGAGGGGTATCGCGTCGAGACCTACACGGATGGTGCGTCGGCGCTGGAAGGCCTGGCGGCACGCCCGCCGAACCTTGCCATCCTCGACATCAAGATGCCGCGCATGGACGGCATGGAACTGCTGCGCCGGATGCGCCAGAAGTCCGACCTGCCGGTGATCTTCCTGACCTCCAAGGACGACGAGATCGACGAATTGTTCGGCCTCAAGATGGGCGCCGACGATTTCATCCGCAAACCCTTCTCACAGCGCCTGCTGGTCGAGCGCGTGCGCGCCGTGCTGCGCCGCGCCAGTGCCCGCGAGGCCGCCGCCAAGACACCCAGCCAGCAGGCCCGCTCTCTCGAGCGCGGCCAGCTCGTCATGGACCAGGAGCGCCACACCTGCACCTGGAAGGGCGAGCCGGTGACGCTCACCGTCACCGAGTTCCTGATCCTGCATTCGCTGGCGCAGCGTCCCGGTGTCGTAAAAAGCCGTGATGCGCTGATGGATTCGGCTTATGATGAACAGGTCTATGTCGACGACCGCACCATCGACAGCCACATCAAGCGGCTGCGCAAGAAGTTCAAGGCCGTCGACGACGACTTCGAGATGATCGAAACCCTTTACGGAGTCGGATACCGGTTCCGCGAAGCATAAGTAGCAGGGCCTGCTATTCGATGGCAGTGGAAGCACAGCGAACAAGACCGGCGGGCGCCTCCAGGCGGCCGTCGCGGATCATGCCGTCCTTCGTCTCGAAGATCACGGTGCCGATGCGCCGCTTCCTTGGCCATCACATCTTTTCCAGCCTGACGCGGCGTATCCTGTTCCTCAACCTTGCCGGCCTCGCCGTCCTGGTGACCGGCATCCTCTATCTCAACACCTTCCGCGACGGGCTGATCGACGCCCGCGTCGAAAGCCTGATGACCCAGGGCGAGATCATCGCCGGCGCCATCGCCGCTTCGGCGACGGTCGAGACGGATTCGATCAGCATCGACCCGGAAAAGCTGCTTGAACTGCAGGCCGGCGAAAGCCTGGGGCCGGGCTCCGACCAGCTCGACAATCTCGATTTCCCCATCAACCCGGAGCGTGTTGCCCCGGTGCTGCGAAGGCTGATCTCGCCGACCAGGACCCGCGCCCGCATCTATGACCGCGACGCCAATCTGCTGCTCGATTCGCGCCACCTCTATTCGCGTGGCCAGATCCTGCGCTACGACCTGCCGCCGGTCGAGGAAGAAGAGCCCGATCTGGTCGAGCGCATCCAGAAAT
>NZ_RZQE01000170.1:0-11311 GCF_004022955.1 Mesorhizobium sp. M7A.F.Ca.US.002.01.1.1
GGGTCAAAACCTTGCTCGTCCTGCCCGGTTCGCGGCGTAGCGAGGTACGGCGGCTGCTCGACCCGTTCGGCGAGACGGTGTCGATCCTGCGCGCGCGCGGCCACCGCTTGCGGCTGCTGCTGCCGACCGTCCCGCATGTCGCCGACCTCGTCAAATCTTCCGTCAACCGCTGGGATGAAAAGCCTGAGATCATCGTCGATCCCCAGCGCAAATGGCAGGCTTTCGGCAGGGCCGATGCGGCGCTGATCGCGTCCGGGACGGTATCGCTGGAACTGGCGCTGGCCGGCGTGCCGATGATTTCCTGCTACAGGCTCGACCCGGTCGCGCGCATCTTGGCGCCGTACCTCGTTTCCGTCTGGTCGGCGCTGCTGCCCAATCTGATATCGGATCGAGCGCTTATTCCCGAATTCTACGACGGCTATATCAAGCCGAACAACCTTGCCCGGCAATTGGAAGCACTGTTCGCCGACAGCGGCATGCGTGCCTGGCAGAAGGATGGATTTGCAGAGATCAGGCGGCGCATGGCTACCGGTAGACCGTCCGGCGAGATCGCCGCGCAGGTGGTGATGCGGTATGTCAAGAGAGTGAGTAGTCAGTAATCAGTAGAAATGGTCGACTTCACTACTCACTACTCACTACTCACTATTTCCTAATTCACCGCTTGGCGATCGGCACGTAATCCCGCTCCGGTGCACCGGTATAGAGCTGGCGCGGGCGGCCGATCTTCTGGCGCGGATCCTCGATCATCTCTTTCCACTGGGCGATCCAGCCGACGGTGCGGGCGACCGCGAACAGCACGGTGAACATGGTGGTGGGGAAGCCCAGCGCCTTCAGCGTAATGCCGGAATAGAAGTCGACATTCGGGTAGAGCTTCTTCTCGATGAAATAGGAATCGGTCAGCGCGATCTTTTCCAGCTCCATGGCGATGTCGAGCAGCGGATCGTCCTTGATGCCGAGCTCGCCCAGAACCTCATGTGCCGTCTTCTGCATGATCTTGGCGCGCGGATCGTAGTTCTTGTAGACGCGGTGGCCGAAGCCCATCAAGCGGAACGGGTCGTCCTTGTCTTTGGCGCGGGCGATGAATTCGGGGATGTGATCGACATGGCCGATCTCGCCAAGCATGTTGAGCGCCGCTTCATTGGCGCCGCCATGCGCGGGTCCCCACAGGCAGGCTATGCCGGCGGCGATGCACGCAAACGGGTTGGCGCCCGACGAGCCGGCGAGGCGAACGGTCGAGGTCGAGGCATTTTGCTCGTGGTCGGCGTGCAGGATGAAGATGCGTTCCATGGCGCGCGCCAGCACCGGATTGATCTTGTATTCCTCGCAAGGCACGGCAAAGCACATATGCAGGAAGTTGGCGGCAAAGTTCAGCTCGTTCTTCGGGTAAATGAAGGGCTGGCCGATGTGGTATTTGTAGGCCATCGCCGCGATCGTCGGCATCTTGGCGATCAGCCGCATGGAGGCAACCATGCGCTGGTAGGGGTCGGAAATGTCGGTGGAGTCGTGATAGAAGGCCGACAGCGCGCCGACCACGCCGCACATCACCGCCATCGGATGCGCGTCGCGGCGGAAGCCGGTGAAAAAGCGCGACATCTGCTCATGCACCATGGTGTGGCGCGTCACGCGGTAATCGAAATCGTCCTTCTGCGCCTTGGTCGGCAATTCACCGTAGAGCAGGAGATAGCAGACCTCGAGGAAGTCGCCATGTTCGGCCAACTGGTCGATCGGATAGCCGCGGTGCAACAGGATGCCGGCGTCGCCGTCGATGAAGGTGATTTCGGACTCGCAGCTTGCCGTCGAGGTGAAGCCGGGATCGTAGGTGAAAGCGCCGGTGGTTGAGTAGAGCGAGGCGATGTCGATCACATCAGGCCCGACCGAACCGCTTCGCACCTTGAATTCATGGGTCTTGCCGGCGAATTCAAGCGTTGCGGTGGCCTCTTGGGTCTTGCCCAAATCCAGTTTTTTCGCAGCTTCGGTCATTGCAAACTCCTTCTTGTTTCCTCATGCCGGCAAAGGCAAATTTCGCAGAGCGACACGTCGAAAATCACCGCAATGCGCGTATTCGCCACCGCATTTCAGGAGGTGCGTGCCAGATTGGGCCAAGGCCTAATGTTGCACTGCGAAACCCGCCTTTCAATGCCAATCTTCTTGGGCCAGTTTGCTCCTAATCGATTTGATCTGAGATGCGCGCCAGGCTTTCCTCGCGGCCGAGCACGGCGAGCACATCGAACACGCCCGGCGAGGTGCTTTTGCCGGTCAAAGCGGCGCGCAAAGGCTGGGCCACCGCGCCGAGCTTGTGGCTGCCGGCCGCTGCCACCTCGCGGATCGCCGCCTCCGCCGAGGCGGCTGTCCAGTCACCCGCAAGCCCGTTCAAAGCTTCGTGAGCACTGCGCAGGATCTTGCGGGCGTCATCGGTGAGCAGAAGGGCCGCCTTGTCGTCGATCGGCAGCGGTCGGGTGGCAAACAGGAAAGCCGCGCCGTCGACGAGCTCCACCAGCGTCTTGGCGCGCTCCTTCAGGCCCGGAAGCGCTGCCAGCAACTGCGCCTTGGTGCTGTCGTTCAGGCGTGCGGCGATCGCCGGGCCACCTTCGAGGTAGGGCAGGGTGGCGATGAAGATGTCGAACAGTTCGGCATCGCTCATGCGGCGCATATGCGCGCCGTTGATTGCCTCCAGCTTGGCGAAGTCGAAGCGCGCCGCGCCCTTGTTGACATCGCCTATGTCGAACCAGGAGATCATGTCCTTGATCGACATGATCTCGTCGTCGCCATGGCTCCAGCCGAGACGCGCCAGGTAGTTGAGCAGCGCCTCCGGCAGGTAGCCCATGGCGCGATAGGCCTCGACGCCAAGCGCGCCGTGCCGCTTCGATAGCTTGGCGCCATCGGCGCCGTGGATCAGCGGGATATGCGACATGGACGGCACGTCCCAGCCCATGGCGTTGTAGATGACGGTCTGGCGGGCGGCATTGGTCAGATGATCATCGCCGCGAATGATGTGGGTGACGGCCATGTCATGATCATCGACGACGACGGCATGCATGTAAGTGGGATTGCCGTCGGAACGCAGGATGATGAAGTCATCGAGATCCTTGTTGGGAAAGCGCACGTCGCCCTGGACCCGGTCATGGACGACGGTCTCGCCTTCGGTCGGCGCCTTGATGCGGATGGCGCCCTTGGCGCCTGCGGGTGCCTCTGAGGGGTCGCGGTCGCGCCAGCGGCCATCGTAGCGGGGTGGCAGCCCCTTGGCTCTGGCGGCCTCGCGCATGGCCTCCAGTTCGGCTGGCGTGGCGTAGCAATAATAGGCCTTGCCCATGCGCACGAGCTCCTCGGCCACCTCGCGGTGGCGGGGCGCACGCTCGAACTGCGACACCGGCTCGCCGTCCCAGCTCAGGCCAAGCCAGGAAAGCCCGTCGAGGATGGCAGCCGTCGCGGCTTCATTGGAGCGTTCGCGATCGGTGTCCTCGATGCGCAGCAGCATCGTGCCGCCGGTATGCTTTGCATACAGCCAGTTGAACAGCGCCGTGCGCGCGCCGCCTATGTGCAAATAGCCGGTGGGCGAGGGGGCAAAACGGGTGACGACCTTGTCGGACATGGAACTCTCGGAAACCATCTGAAGCGGGGTGCGGTCGCGCGGACTTTCGCGCTTTGCGCGTTCATGTAGCATAGGGTGTCGAGGGCGCAAGGGGCAGACCCGATGGCTGGACGAGGCTGGGGCTCGGATCAGGGCGAGGACGCTGCCATTGGCGTCAGCGAACGGTCCCTGTTTGCGCCTCTGCCAGCCTCATTGCCGCCGCCGTCGCCCCTCGTGCCGGATTCCGGCAAGCTGCCCTTGCAAACGGGTATCGCCGCCTCTGTTCCTGTTGCCGGAACCGGCAGGATCGTGCGCGTGCGCCGGCAGATCGGCCTGATATCACTGCCACGCCTGCGCCACAGCGTGAACATGGCGGCGAGCCTGGAACTCGACCGGGGCGTGGCCTTCCTGCTGGTGCCGGTCTGCCTTGCGATCGGAGCGATCGGCTATTTTTCGCTGACGGCTGAACCCGACTTTGCGAGACCTGTCGCGGTTGTCATCCTGACGGGGATCTGTGCGCTGGTCTCGCGCTCATGGCCAAAGACCCATCTGTGTTTCATGGCGGCACTTTTGTGCGCCCTAGGACTGCTTGCTGCCAAGGTCGAGACGTGGCGTGCGGGCACACAAATGTTGGGCTCGGAAATCTCGACGCAGGTGACCGGCCGCGTCGTCTCGCTCGACCGGATGGAAACTGGCCGTATCCGGCTGACCATCGACGTAACATCGACCGCAAGACCGAAACTGCGCTATGCGCCGGAACGGGTACGGCTTTCGGCACGCAAGATCCCGGCTGACGTGACCGCAGGCTCGCTCATCACTGGATATGCCAAGCTTTTGCCGCCGACCGGGCCGGTGCGACCGGACAGCTATGATTTCTCCTTCGACAGCTATTTTGCCGGCATTGGTGGCAGCGGATTCTTTCTCGGCAATCCAAAGCTTGTCGTCAGCGATGATGGCGACATGCCGCTGTCGGCCCGAATTTCCTCCAGCGTGGAAAATGCCCGTGAAGGCATCGCCGACCATATCAGGGCGAGCGTCGGCGGCGCCGAAGGCGAGATCGCCGCGGCGCTGATCGTCGGCGTGCGCGCCGGCATTCCCGACGACATCAATGAGGCGATGCGACGTACCGGCATCTACCACATCATCTCCATTTCGGGGCTGCATATGGCTCTGGTCGCCGGCACCATCATGGGGTTGCTGCGCGGCGCCTTCGCCTTGTTTCCCGATCTTTCCGCGCGTCGCCCGGTCAAGAAGTATGCCGCTGCCGCCGCACTGTTCTCGATCGCAGCCTACCTCGTCATCTCAGGTATCGTCGTCGCCGCCGAGCGCAGCTTCATCATGCTGGCAGTGATGCTGATTGCAGTTCTGTTCGATCGAGCAGCACTCACCATGCGCAATCTGGCGATCTCGGCGATCGCCGTCATCGTGGTGTCGCCGCATGAGGTGGTCGGCCCGAGTTTTCAGATGTCGTTCGCCGCGACCGCGGCTCTGGTCGGCGCTTATGCCGGCTGGGCGGATCACCGCGCGGGAAAAGCAAGACCGCCGCCGCCGAAGCGATCCTTGCCCGGGTTCCTGACACGAAAATTCCTGCTGGCGGCAATTGGTCTGGCCATGACCTCGATCATCGCCGGCAGCGCCACGACGCTGTTTGCCATCTGGCATTTTCAGCGTGTGTCGCCGCTCAGCCTGTTCGCCAATCTCGCGGTTATGCCGATCGTCACCGTCGTCATGTTCCTGGCCGTCGCCAGCGCGCTGCTGATGCCTTTCGGATTGGATTGGCCAGCTCTCTACCTGATGGGCAAGGGCCTGACGATGATGATCGCCATATCGGGCTGGATCTCCGAGCGTTCGCCTGTCGATGGGGTCGGGCTGATTTCGCAACAGTCGATCCTGCTGGTGGCCATTGCCCTGGTCATCGCGACGATGGCGACGACATGGCTGCGGCTCGCGGCTCTGCCATTCGCGTTGGCAGGCTTGCTGACCGTCTCGGATACGCGCACGCCCGATGTGCTGATCTCGGAAGACGCCCGGCTGGTGGCGTTGCCGATCGGTGGCGGTGAGCTTGCCGTTAGCCGGCAACGGCCGAATGGATTCACCGTCGACAACTGGAAACGCGCGCTGACATCGGAAACCATCGTCGTTCCGGAAGTGTTCGACAACAGCGATGGGCAATTCGACGTCGCGGATGCCGTTGAGCTACCGCCGGGATCGCCGTTCTATTGCTCCTCAGGCGTTTGCGTGGCCAGGCACATGTCCGGTGCGATCATTGCCTATGTCGAGGACCGCAAGGACACCTGGAAAGCCTGCGGCTTCGCCGAGCTGATCGTCGTCAACGACGCCACCGCCTATGACGCCTGTCACAACCCGCTGGTTCTGGTCATCACCAAGCGGCAACTGGCTCGCAAAGGCAGTGCCGCGGTCTTCTTCGATCGCCAATCGGCGACCACGCCGGCGACGATCAGCTTCGCGGTGGACAGCCCATATCGGCCCTGGCACACGCAACGCAAATACTCTCGCGAGGCGAGGGGGCTGGCACCCTTCAAGAAACCCGAGAAGCCAGTGGTCAACCCACAGCCGTCTCAGTAGCGACGGATCAGGCCGACGAGCTTGCCTTGCACCTTGACCCTGTCCGGCCCGAAAATCCGTGTCTCATAGGCTGGATTGGCGGCTTCGAGGGCAATCGAGGCGCCCTTGCGGCGGAACCGCTTCAGCGTCGCTTCCTCTTCATCGACCAGCGCCACGATGATCTCGCCGGGGCTGGCCGTGTCGGCGTTACGGATGATAACGGTGTCGCCGTCGAAGATGCCGGCCTCGATCATCGAATCGCCCTTGACCTCCAGTGCATAGTGCGCGCCGCCCATGATCATGTCCGGCGGCACCGAAATCGAATGCGTCTGATGTTGGATGGCATCGATCGGCACGCCGGCGGCGATGCGACCCATGACCGGGATCGAAACGGCAGAGACCGCATCGTCGTCATTGCCGGGCGAAGGCATCCGCGAAGGCGCCGGCTTGATCTGCCGGCCAAGAGCACCACCCTGACCAAGACTGCCCTGGATGACGCTTGGCGAAAACTTCTTTGCCGCATTGAGGCCTGGCGCGATGGAGTCCGGCAGCCGCAGCACTTCCAGCGCGCGGGCCCGATTGGGCAGCCGGCGGATAAAGCCGCGCTCCTCAAGGGCCGTGATCAGCCGATGAATCCCGGATTTGGAGGCAAGGTCGAGCGCCTCCTTCATCTCGTCGAAGGATGGCGGAATGCCGCTCTCCTTCAGGCGTTCATGGATGAACATCAGCAGTTCATGTTGCTTGCGTGTCAGCATGGCGGCCCCCAGGTTCCCTGAAACCAGAATCGAAAAACAAACCCAGAACAAACACTATCTGTTCCAGTTGTGTTCTGCAACCGTTTAAAGTTTAATGAATTTGTTAAGGCTGCTGAAATTATTTGGCGCTTGCCAGCGGGTTACGATCGACGGGCGCCACCTTCGGCAATGCGCCTGCTCACATTGAAATTGTTATGGTTAATGACCTGTGGCTTATCCCCTACCAAAGCTTGGCATTATCTGTCGATCGACCTCGACAAGGAGCGATTGCAACCTTCGGGACGTTGGTTGGCCGTGAACGAAACGGAGCCAAAACGCCAACGTCAGTTGGGCATTTTGGCTGGAAATTCAGCTCTCCGTCATTTGCCAGGCAGTGAGGGCAGCGACGGCGGATCGCCGGGATCGGTGCGTCAGGTAACGGCTTCCTTGACGGCGAAACGCTGGTCCTTCCATGCACCCGTGCGCAGAATGTCTTCCAGAACCTCAACCGCCAGCCACACATCCTTGTAGCTGACATAGAGCGGCGTGAAGCCGAAACGGATGGTCGACGGTGCGCGGAAGTCACCGATCACCCCGCGCTCGATCAGCGCCCGCATGATTTGATAGCCATGGTCGTGAAGGAACGACACCTGGCTGCCGCGCCTGGTCGCGTCGCGGGTAGTCTCCAGCGCGAGACCGTAGGCGCCGCACTTGGCTTCGACGAGCTGGATGAACAGTTCTGTCTGCGCGACGCTCTTCTTTCGCAATGCCGCCATGTCGACGTCGCTCCAGATGGCAAGCGCGCCTTTGAGCGCCCGCATCGACAGGACCGGTTGCGTACCGCACAGAAAACGGCGGATGCCGGCGCCGGCAACATAACCCCGTTCGAAGGCAAAGGGCCGCGCATGGCCCCACCAGCCGCTGAGCGGCTGGCTGATATCGCCGTGGTGGCGCTGTGCGGCATAGATGAAGGCCGGCGCGCCCGGACCGCCGTTGAGGTACTTGTACGTGCAGCCGACAGCGAAATCGGCATTTGCCTGATCGAGCTCGACGGGCAGGGCGCCGGCGGTGTGGCAGAGATCCCAGACGATCAGCGCTCCGGCCGCATGAGCCCTGCGCGTCAGCGCCGCCATGTCGCGCAGTTCACCCGATTTGTAATTGACGTGGTTGACCAGCACCACCGCGACGTTTTCGTCGATTAGCTCTTCGATGGTCGGCGCGTCGACGCCCGCGAGGCGCAGCAGGACGCCATCCCGGGTCGAGGCCACGCCTTCGGCGATGTACAGGTCGGTGGGAAAACTGTCACCTTCGGCGACGATGGCTGACCGGCCGGGCCGCATCTCCATCGCTGCGTGCAGCACCTTGTAGATGTTGGTCGATGTCGTGTCGCAGACGACGGTCTGGCCGGCCGCGGCTCCTATCAGGCGTCCGAGCTGGTCACCGAGTTCGATCGGCATCTCGAACCATCCGGCCGTGTTCCAGGCTCGGATAAGATCTCGGGCCCATTCCTGCGTCGCCGCCTGCTGCAGCTCGCCGAAAACGGCATGAGATGCTGCCCCCAGTGAATTGCCGTCGAGATAGATCACCCCCTCCGGCAGAATGAAACGGTCGCGCATGGCCCGCAGCGGATCCGTGGCATCCATCGCTTCGACTGCGGCGAGATCAGGAATTCCACTCATGGTCAGTCCCCGGTTGTTCGCGAAGGGTTCCCGCCACAGAGCGTCCCTTCAGTGAGCCTGTTCTCATTTCGATGATGTCAGAGCCGGGTGCGGATCGTCCACAGCTCCGGAAACAGCACGACCTCGAGCATTTTCTTCAGATACGAAGCACCCGACGTGCCGCCGGTGCCGCGCTTCAGACCGATGATGCGCTCCACCGTGGTGACGTGGTTGAAGCGCCAGCGGCGGAAATAATCCTCGAAGTCGACCAGCTTCTCGGCCAGTTCGTAGAACATCCAGTAGCGCTGCGGATCGCGGTAGATAGTCTGCCAGGCGACCAGGACCTCTTCATTCTCGGTTCGCGTCTCACGCCAGTCCGTGCGCCTGGCATCGGCACCGATGTCGAATCCGTTGCGCGCCAAAAGCAGCAGCGCTTCGTCGTAGAGCGATGGCTCGGCCAGAATGGCTTCCAGCTTTCCGCTGAGGTCAGGCCGATGCTTGTGAGGGCCGAGCATGGCCAGGTTGCGGTTGCCGGCCATGAACTCGATGGCGCGATACTGCCAGGACTGAAAACCCGAGGACTGGCCGAGCGCGTCGCGAAACTCGGTATATTCGCTGGGCGTCATCGTCCGCAGCACATCCCAGGCATTGTTCAGCTGCTCGAAGATGCGCGCGACTCGCGACAGCATCTTGAAGCTCGGCTCGAGCCGGTCGGCGCGGATCGAGCGGATCGCGGCGCCAATCTCGTGCAAAGCGAGCTTCATCCACAGTTCCGAGGTCTGGTGCTGGATGATGAACAGCATCTCGTCATGCGCCGACGACAGCGGCGTCTGCGCCTCCAGCACTTTCTCCAGGTGCAGATAGTCGCTGTACGACATGCGCTCGTTGAACGACATCTGTGCGCCTTCGGACGCCGGATCGTAGGGCTCGCTCAATTGACTTTCTCCGTGCGCAGCCGGAAGCGCTGGATCTTGCCGGTCTGGGTCTTGGGCAAAGCAGCAATGAATTTCACCGATCGCGGGTATTTGTAGGGCGCGATCGTCGCCTTGACATGGTCCTGCAGGCGCTTGGTGGTCAATGCGTCAGGCGCCACGCCCTGCACCAGCACGACATGCGCCTCGACGATCTGGCCGCGCTCGGCGTCCTCGGCGCCGATCACCGCGCATTCGGCGACGTCGGGATGTGACAGAAGTGCGGCCTCGACCTCGGGGCCGGCAATGTTGTAGCCGGCGCTGACGATCATATCGTCGGAGCGCGCGGCGAAATGGAAGAAGCCGTCCTCGTCCTGCGTGAAGGTGTCGCCGGTGATGTTCCAGCCGTCGCGCACGTAGTCCTTCTGCCTGATATCGGCCATGTAGCGGCAGCCGGTCGGGCCGCGCACCGCCAGCCTGCCGGTCGCGCCGCGCGGTACTTCGCGCATCTCGTCGTCGACGATGCGCGCCTCGTAGCCGCCGACCGGCTTGCCGGTCGACGCGGGCTTCATGTCGCCAAAGCGGTTGGAGATGAAGATGTGCAGCATTTCGGTGGCGCCGATGCCGTCGAGGATCGGCTTGCCGGTCTTTTGCGTCCACTCTTCGAAAACCGGAGCGGGCAAGGTTTCGCCGGCTGAAACGGCAACCCGCAGCGAAGACAAATCGGCACCTTCATCCATGGCCTTCAGCATGGCGCGGTAGGCAGTCGGTGCGGTGAAGGAGATCGTGGCTTTGTAGGTCTCGATGATGTGGATCATGTTGGGTGGCGTCGCCTGCTCCAGCAGCGTCGCCGCCGCACCGAAGCGCAGGGGAAAGATAGCGAGCCCGCCAAGGCCGAAGGTGAAGGCCAGCGGCGGCGAGCCGACGAAGATGTCGTCCGGCGTCACCTCCAGGATTTCGCGGGCATAGGCGTCGGCGATGATCAGGAGGTCGCGGTGGAAATGCATCGTCGCCTTCGGCACGCCTGTCGTGCCCGAGGTGAAGCCGAGCAGCGCGACATCGTCGCAGCCGGTGTTGACGGCGGTGAATGTCACCGGCTTGTCGAGAGCGGCACGATCGAGCTCGGCATCATGGTTGGCGGTGCCGTCGAAGCCTATGACCTGTTTGAGGAAGGTGCTGTCCTTGGCGCAGGCGGTCATCTCGTCCATCAGCCTGGTGTCGCAGAGCGCGACGGTGATTTCCGCCTTGTCGACGATCTTGGCCAGTTCGCCGGCGCGCAGCATAGGCATGGTGTTGACGACCACGGCGCCGACCTTGGTGGCAGCCAGCCAGCAGGCGACCATGGCGGGGTTGTTGGCCGAGCGGATCAGCACCCGGTTGCCGGGCTCGACGCCATAATTCTCGACCAGCGCGTGGGCGAGCCTGTTCGTCCAGTCCGACAGTTCCTTATAGGTGCGGCGGCGGCCATTGCCGATCAGGGCTGTGCGGTCGCCGAGGCCCTTCTCGACCAGCCGGTCGGTAAGTTCGACACCGGCGTTGAGGCGTTCGGGATAGTCGAAGCCGTCGAGCAGTATATCGGGCCATTGCTCCGTCGGCGGCAGGTGATCGCGCGTGAACGTGTCGATATGCGCTGAAGGCCCAAGCATGTCGCCGCTCTCCCGTCTGCTGCCTGGCCAATGCGCAATGCGCCTTGGCTGGATGTGGTGGATCCTAAGGTCCTGCTCTGAGGAGGCTTCGTGCTGCCCATGGCGCCTGCTCGGAGATGCGCCCAGAAGGGGTGAACATCTGCAGGTGAGGGCAGCACAGCAGACCTCCCATTGTCGGCTGTTCGTACGGGCAGGATCGCACCAGTCGAAATTTGTTTCAAGCCTAAAG
>NZ_RZQE01000171.1:0-11215 GCF_004022955.1 Mesorhizobium sp. M7A.F.Ca.US.002.01.1.1
TTGCCATTCCCTTCAGGCTCAATCTCGCCGGAATGGCGCAGTTCGCGCTCAAGCCGGCGTGGGCGATCAACTATTTCACCCATGAGGGCTTCGAGCTACCGCAGCTCGACGAGCATGTCGACATGGGCGGCGGCACGATGTCGATCAGCCGTTACTTCACCGAGATGCTCGATCCGTCGATGACATGGGACGACGTCGCCGAGATGGTCAAGCTCTGGTCGGGTCCGTTCTGCCTCAAGGGCGTCATGTCGGTGGAGGATGCCAAACGCGCTGTCGACATCGGCTGCAGCGGCATCGTGCTGTCGAACCATGGCGGGCGGCAGTTGGATGGCTCACGGGCGGCGTTCGACCAGCTTGCCGAGGTCGTCGATGCCGTTGGCGACAGGATCGACGTCATCATGGATGGCGGCGTGCAGCGCGGCACACACGTGCTGAAAGCGCTGTCGCTCGGCGCCAAGGCCGTCGGCGTCGGACGCTACTATCTGTTTCCGCTCGCGGCGGCCGGTCAGCCCGGCGTGGAACGGGCGCTCGAACAGATGCGGGTCGAGATCGAACGCGGCATGAAGCTGATGGGCTGCAGCTCGATCGAACAATTGTCGCGCAATAACCTTCGTTTCAGGTAATCTCGCCCCATGAAATCCTCGCTCGAAGACACGCTGCTTGCCGCGATCCGCACCATTCCGGACTATCCCAAGCCCGGCATCCTGTTTCGCGACATCACCACGCTGCTTGGCAATGCGCGCGCCTTCCGCCGCGCCATCGACGAACTGGTGCATCCCTATGCCGGCCAGAAGATCGACAAGATCGCCGGCATTGAGGCGCGCGGCTTCATCCTTGGCGGCGCCGTCGCCCATCAGCTCTCGGCCGGTTTCGTGCCGATCCGCAAGAAAGGCAAGCTGCCCTACGAGACGGTGCGCGTCGCCTACAGCCTGGAATACGGGCTGGACGAAATGGAGATGCACAAGGACGGTGTTGCTCCGGGCGAGAAAGTGATCCTGGTCGACGATCTGATCGCCACCGGCGGCACGGCTGAAGCGGCGGTCAAGCTGCTGCGCCAGATAGGTGCCGACATCCTCGCCGCCTGTTTCGTCATCGACCTGCCGGACCTCGGCGGCCGTGCCAAGCTGGAGGCGCTTGGCGTGCCGGTGCGGACGCTGATTGGGTTCGAGGGGCATTGAGTGTTCTTCCCTTCTCCCACATGGGAGAAGGAAGAAGCGCCGCCTCTACTCGGCCTTCACCAGCACGGCGCTTTCGAACTCGAGCACTTTGTCGCCGGTCGAATCGAAAGCTTCCGAACGCAGCGCCAGCAGCCGCCAGCCGGGGCGTGAGGCAATCGGGCGGTGCGACAGCGCGGTGCGCGTGAAGGTGATGGTTTGCCCGGCATAGACCGGCTTGAGCCATTTCAGGTTCTTGAAGCCAGGCGAGGGGCCGAATTCCGGCACCGGACCGGGGCCGCTCCACGCAGCGATCTCGGCGTCCATGCGGTTTTCGAGATTGAGTTTCATCCAGGTGGCGGCGGTGTGCCAGCCGGATGCGCAGAGCCCGCCGAGCACGCTTTTCTTCGCGGCCTCCTCGTCGGTATGGAAGATCTGCGGGTCGTATTTGCGGGCGAAGGCCTTGATCGCCTCGGGCTCGAATGTGTGCGAGCCGAGCGTTACCGTGGTGCCGATACGAAAGAACTCGTCCAGTGTCATGCTTGGCTCCCCGCGGCATCGCGCGTGAGGAACATGGCGGAGTTCTCGAGCTCGAAGACGCTTTCGCCGCGCTGGTTGAACAGTTCGCTGCGCATTGTAACGAAGCCGAGTTGTGGCTTCGATTTGGACAGGCGCTTGGCAACGACCACCAGGGTGCCGGTCAGTTGATCGCCGGCCAGGACCGGCTTCTTCCATTTGACCTGATCGACGCCGGGCGCGCCCTGGCAGGTCGAGTCCAACAGGAAGGCATCGCACAGCATGCGCATGAACATGGCGCAGGTGTGCCAGCCCGACGCCGCCAGCCCACCGAGGATGCTGGCCTTGCCGGCTTCCTCGTCGAGATGCATCGGCTGCGGGTCGAATTCTCCGGCGAATTCGACGATCTCGGCGGCACTCACGAGCTTCGAGCCGAGGTCGATCGATGCACCCTCGATGAAGTCCTCATAGGCCCATGTTTTTATCTCTGCGGTCATGGTCTGGAATCCGGCTTGTCGACCCACGATCCCCAGGATCGGGGTTTCCGGATGCAGGCCGGCGTTCATTTGGTCAAGCGATTTCTACTGCGCCAGCCTGTGGCAGCCGATCGACAGGCCCACTCAGAGCCAGCCGCGGCGGCGGAAATACCAGAAGGGCAGGATCGCCGACAGCACCATCATGGCGATGGCGAAGGGATAGCCAAGTTCCCATTTCAACTCGGGGATGACGTCGAAATTCATGCCGTAGATCGAGGCGACCAAAGTCGGCGGCAGGAAGATGACGGCGGCGACCGAAAATATCTTGATGATGGCGTTCTGCTCGATCGAGATCATGCCGAGCGTCGCGTCGAGCAGGAAAGAGATCTTCTGCGATAGGAAGGTGGCGTGGTCGGCGAGTGACAGCACGTCGCGGGACAGCGTCTTGATGCGCGCCTTGGTGTCCTTGCTCATCTTGGTGCGGGTCGAGGCATGGGCGAAAAAGCCCGCCAGGCGCTGCAGCGAGATCAGGCTGTCGCGGATCGAAGACGCGATGTCCTCCTTGCGGCCGATGGCTTTCAACAATTCCTGGAAGTCGCGATTGCGCTTGGAAACCTTGGTCGATCGCGCCTCGAAGATATCGCGCGAGATCGCCTCGATGTCACGGCCGGCACGCTCCAGAATGTCGGCGAGACGGTCGACGATCGCCTCCAGCAAGCCGATCAGGATGGTGTCGCCGCTGGTGCAGCCGGTCGCCACCTTCTCGGCGCGCTGCGGAAAGGTCTTGAAGGCCTTCGGCTCGTGGTAGCGCACAGTGATCAACCTTGTGCCGGCGAGCACGAAGGTGACCGGCGACATCAAGGGATCGTCGACCTCGGTCTGGGCGGGCAGGGTTGCGGTCATGAAGTAGGCGCCGTCCTCGACATAGAGGCGGCTCGAAATCTCGATCTCCTCCATCTCCTCGCGTGTCGGAATGGCCACGCCGAGCCAGCTCTCGATCGTCGCTTCCTCTTCCTTTGTCGGGTTGAACAGGTCCGCCCAGACGATGGTCTCGCTGTTTGCCAGGAGATCGTCGACGAGGCGCAGGCGATCATTGTCCACGACGAAGGCCTTGATCATCGCCTGATATCCCTTGCTGGGGCCAAAGGGTGTGTTCGGATTGACGCGTCGTGTTGGATTGCACGGTTCCCGGCGCCAGCGCCGACCGTGCGTCTGCCGCTTAGACCTGTGACGTGACAAAATCAAGACAAGCCCGAATCGGGCCGGGGGACGGCCCTCGCGGCTCGGAAGCCGCGTCAGCGGATCGATCTAAAGACTGGCTAGAGTGACCTCCAAGTCCTCGTATGCGCCGACGAGGGCATCCGCGCCATGTCGCAACAGAGCATCGCCATGAGTGCCGGTGCAATGACTGCCAGCGGTAAATCCGATCACGCGCATACCTGCTGCCTTGCCCGCCAGGACGCCATTCACGCTGTCCTCGACCACGATGCACTCCTTTGCATGAACACCGATCGTGTCCGCCGCATGCAAGAACAGGTCTGGTTCCGGCTTTCCATTGACGACCATGTCCGATGAAAAAATATTAGGATCGAAAAGGTCGACAAGGCCCGTGTGTTCGAGTTTCCAACGCAATCGGGCCAGCGGCGTGCTTGACGCCACACATCTCCATGCGGCGAGCCGGCCAATCACATTCCGTGCATCGGGTAAGGCCGCCAGATTCTTACGCAAGCGTTCGTTGGTGTGGTCGGCAAGCTGTTCAAAAAAGAGCGGAGAGAGCGGCTTGGCTCGCTCTTGGCCGATCGCTTCGAGCTTCGCCTGCCACATAGCGGGAGACAATCCCATGAAGGCTTGCGTATAGGCGCTTGGTTCGAACGTGATGCCGG
This sequence comes from Mesorhizobium sp. M7A.F.Ca.US.002.01.1.1, assembly GCF_004022955.1. Taxonomy (NCBI): domain Bacteria; kingdom Pseudomonadati; phylum Pseudomonadota; class Alphaproteobacteria; order Hyphomicrobiales; family Phyllobacteriaceae; genus Mesorhizobium; species Mesorhizobium sp. M7A.F.Ca.US.002.01.1.1. The sequence goes on from NZ_RZQE01000171.1 coordinate 4,030, forward strand.
CCGCCGCCAGATATTCAAGCTCGGTTGCCTGGTATATCTCCTCGCTGTTCACGAGGACGCCGTCACAATCAAATATTATCAGCTTTATAGGCGACACTTTGGGCCTGATATCTGGTGGTCGGCTCAGCCGGCCCGCGGACAGTCTCGAAGGACTTCCATCAAATCACGTGTTGAACTTGAACAGCAGGATGTCGCCGTCCTGGACGACATATTCCTTGCCTTCGTCGCGGGCCTTGCCGGCTTCCTTGGCCGCCACTTCGCCGCCCAGTGTGACGAAGTCATTGTAGGCGATGGTCTGGGCGCGGATGAAGCCGCGCTCGAAATCGGTGTGGATGACGCCGGCGGCCTGGGGGGCCTTGTCGCCCTTATGGATGGTCCAGGCGCGCGTCTCCTTCGGCCCGACGGTGAAGTAGGTGATGAGGTGCAACAGATCGTAGCCGGCGCGGATGACCTTGTTGAGGCCGGGCTCGTCGAGGCCGAGCGAGGACAGGAATTCCATCTCTTCCTCATCGGAGAGCTGTGCGACCTCGGCTTCGATGGCGGCCGAGATCACCACGGTGCCGGCGCCCTGGGCGGTCGCCATCTTTTCCACGGCCCTGGTGTGCTCGTTGCCGGTGGCTGCGTCGGCCTCGGCGACGTTGCAGACATAGAGCACGGGATGCGAGGTCAGAAGGTTCAGGCCCTGCAGGATGCGCAAATCTTCGGCCGAAATATCCTTGAGCAGGATGCGGGTCGGCTTGCCGGCCTGCAGCAGTTCTAGCGCTGCCTCCATCATCGGCAGCACTGACGTCGCTTCCTTGTCCTTGCTGCCGGCGCGCTTGCGGAATTGCACGATGCGGCGCTCGAGGCTGTCGAGGTCGGCGAGCATCAGCTCGGTTTCGACCGTCTCGGCATCGGCCACCGGGTCGATGCGGCCCTCGACATGGGTAATGTCGTCATCCTCGAAGCAGCGCAGCACATGCACGATGGCGTCGACCTCGCGGATGTTGGCGAGGAACTGGTTGCCCAGCCCTTCGCCCTTCGAGGCGCCGCGCACCAGACCGGCAATGTCGACGAAGGAGATGCGGGTCGGGATGATCTCCTTTGACTTGCCAATCGCCGCGATCTTCTGCAGGCGCGGATCGGGCACCGCGACCTCGCCGGTATTCGGTTCGATGGTGCAGAACGGATAGTTGGCGGCCTGCGCCGCAGCCGTTCTGGTCAACGCGTTGAAAAGCGTCGACTTGCCGACGTTGGGCAAGCCAACGATGCCGCATTTGAAACCCATTTTGTCCGGTCCTATCGGGAAATAGAAATTTGATCAGGGCTATGGGCGATAGGGGTGATCAACGTCAAGCCCTTCGGTTCCCTTGATGCTCAGTCCTTGCCGCCGAACAGCTTCTTCAGCATGGCGGCCATCGGACCGCTTTCCGGCGGCTTGGCCAGGGGCTGTTGGGGCCGTGCTTGGCGGACGTGACTTTGCTGCTTCTGCGCCGGCTGCTTAGGTGCCGATTTTTCGGGCTCCGGCCCGGCCTTGCCCTGGACGGCGAGACTGGCTTTGTTCATGAAGCCGGATTCGTCGCCTTTGGCGATCATGGCGGCGTTGTCGGCGATCGCGTCGAGCAGCGGGTCAAGCCATTCGCGGTCCGCCTTGTCGAAATCGCCGAGCACATGGTGCTGGACCATTTCCTTGACGCCTGGATGGCCGACGCCGATGCGTACGCGGCGATAGGCGTTGCCGACATGGCCATCGATCGAACGGATGCCGTTATGGCCGCCGGCGCCGCCGCCGGTCTTTATGCGCAGCTTGCCTTCGGCAAGATCGATCTCGTCATAGAAGACGGTGAGCGCGGAAAGCTCGAGCTTGTAGAAGCGCAGCGCTTCGCCGACCGACTGGCCGGACAGGTTGATGAAGGTCTGCGGCTTGATCAGGACGACTTTTTCGCCGCCGAGCGAGCCCTCGGCGATCAGGCCCTGAAATTTCTTCGACCAGGGCGAAAAGGAATGGCGGCGGGCGATTGCGTCCGCCGCCATGAAACCGACATTGTGCCGATTGCCGGCGTATTTCGCGCCCGGATTGCCGAGACCTGCAAACAGCAGCATCGCCTGCTCCGGGCGTGAAAGAGTTACTTCTCTTCGGCGGCAGGAGCCGCTTCAGGTGCAGCCGCTTCAGCCGTCTCTTCCGTCTCCGGCTTCATCGCCGACGAACCGGCAATGGTCGCGATGGTGAAGTCGCGGTCGGAGATCACAGGCTTGACCCCAGCCGGCAGCTTGACCGCCGAGATGTGGATCGAATCGCCAATGTTGGCGCCGGTGAGATCGACGGTGATGAATTCCGGGATCGCATTGGCCGGGCAGTGGAACTCGACTTCGTGACGCACGATGTTGAGCACGCCGCCGCGCTTGATGCCGGGCGACTTGTCCTCGTTGATGAAGTGGACAGGCACGTCGACATTGACTTCGGTGTCCTTGCCGATGCGCAGGAAGTCGACATGGACAGGGAAATCCTTGACCGGGTCGAGCTGGAAGTCCTTCGGCAGGACCTGGATCTTCTTGCCATCGACATCGATCGTGGCGATCGTGGTCAGGAACCCGCCGCCATGGATCTTGTAGTAGATGTCCTTGTAGGTGAGCGCGATAGCCAGGGGAGGCTGCTTGTCACCATAAATTACTGCAGGCACTTTACCGTTGCGGCGAACTGCACGGGCGGACCCCTTACCGACCTGTTCGCGTGCTTCGGCCTTGAGCTCGTAAGTGTCGTGGCTCATGGCATTTCCTTTCGGTTTGTTCTGGAGCGCTCACGGTGGGCAGAGTGCCTGGACCGTAAACGTCGAAAGCCGACATACCCATGCATGATCTGGTCCGAAAACCGGAATCCACTTTTCGGGATCATGCGGGAAGGCGGCCTTCCGCCGCGTTGCCTCCAAGGGTGTCTACGCGGGTGGCGGCTCTATAGCGGAAGGCGGCCGGAGGTGCAAGCCAAAGGCACGACCGGCCTGGTGCAGCCCAGACGGCCCTATCCGCGCTTTTCGATGACGGCATAGAGCACGTTGCGGTTCTCGCCGAAGAATACCTGCGCCTCGACGGTGTTGCGGTCGACGCTGGCATTGACGATGTTCCACATATCGACCTCCGATCGCAGCAGCAACACCCAGTCCATGAACGTCTCCCGATACCCCGCGTCGGGGGTGCCCTCGGCGTAGTTGGCGAACAGGAATGTTCCGTTCGGCTTCAACATCTGCAGGCAGGTCTTCGTGAGTTTCACCGCGACGTTGTGGGCGAGGTAGTCGTAAAGGCCGGAGGCGTAGATGAAGTCGAATTTGCCGAGCTTGTGGCCCCGCGTGAGCACGGTTCGCACCGAGCCGTCGATGGCTTCGACGGCGGTGCCCTGGAAGTCGCGCGAGATCAGCCCAACGCTCTGGGGATCCTGGTCGAGCGCAACCCAGCGCTTGAGACGGCCCTCCGTCAGGGCGACCGAACGATTGGCTTCCCGCAAATGGCCGGCCGCGATCGCCAGAACCTCGGTTTCCGGTCCGTTCTTGGCCGCGATCTCGTCGACATATCGGGTCAGGAGGTCGCGTCGTTCCCGGGCCGCGACGCATGACGGTACGTTCTGGGTATGGCTATAGAGTGCTTTGCCGACCTCCGAGGCGTTCGCCACGCTCTCTGCCACGTGCGGATCACAATAGATGTAGTCGAGCAACTGCGCGTCGCCGGAATAGCCCCTGGGTTTGGTGAAGGACCAGTGCGTCAGTGGATCCTCGAGAAAATACTTCAGGATCGGATGGTTCTGCGCGACCGGTATCAACGCATGCCAGACGTCGGGATGAACCTTGGAATGCAGGCCATTGAGGAAGGACAGCAAGCGGCCGACGATCTCGGCCGGGTTCTTGTCCTGTTCGACCTGCTCCTGTGTCGCGTGGAGAATGAGGGCAAGCTCCGCGCGCGCGGTTTCGAACGCTTCGCCATGATGCTCGATCTTTCCCCGAGGCAGCGTGCCGGCGAGCATCTCGGCAGTAATCAAGCTTTTGCCATCAAGAACGGTCTGCACGCCATCACTCCATAGTTAACAGTCGGTTAACTTATTGCGTAGAATGCTCCCTTTGCCAATGTCGGGCCGACGGCATTTTAGGTTTATGATTAATTTCCCGCCAACCATGTTCGTTGGTTAATCAGCTTCCGAGCCGGATTCCGGGTTCGAGTTAACGGAAACTTGTCTTGCGCGATTGCATTTGTTTGCCCGGCGTTCGCAATCGCCGTCGCGTCCCAAGGAGCCGGCCCGCGTGGGGGCAGAAGCTGGAAATGAGTTCGGAAAACAAAATCCCTTTCAAAAGGGGTCGATTGTGATGAACGAACACGTGTCATCCGCATTGGCCGATACGGTTGATGCTGAGCCGTACGAGCCGCGCTACGAACTGGGGGCCGACGAACTTCGCGCCCTCTACCGCACCGAAGCCCGGGCGACGCGAAGAGGGGAAGCCAGGCCAGGGCTTTGGATCGCAGTTGCGATCTATCTCTTGTTTTCGGCAACGGATCTGCTGCTGATCCCGGATGTGGCCGCCTATACGATCACGGCGCGCTTCGCGGTCGGCTTGAGCGCGCTTTTGATCCTGGAAGCGCAGCTTCGCCACGGCGTCGGGACGGAATGGCTCGACGTGACCTGCGCCGGGGCCATCATCTTTGGCTATGTTGGTTGGCTGTGTCCGGCGATTATGGGCGCGGACAAGGAAAGCGTCTCTTACTATATGGTCTTTGGGACCATATTCATGATGAGCGCCAATCTTTTCTTTACATTCAATTTCAAGCTTTCTATCGTAACCTCGACAATAATCTTATGTATACTTTATATCGTAAATTACTTTGTTCCATCAACCCTCATATACAAAATGGTATTTGGGGCTTTCTATGTTTCTTGTTTCACGTTCACCTCATATGTGAACTGGAAACTGAACGAGGAACGCTACAACGTCTTCCTGAACGCCCTGGAAGCCAAGATCCAGCACAATGAGGCGACCGAACGCGGCAAGGCCCTGCTGAGGTTGTCGCGGACCGATCCGCTCACGGGTCTGGAGAACCGGCGCGCGATCGACGAGAAGCTGCGAGACTACTGGAACGATTGGCAAAAGGTCGGCACCAGCTTTGGGGCGATCCTCATCGACGTGGACTTCTTCAAGAAGTTCAATGACTGCTACGGCCATCAGGAAGGCGACCGCTGCCTGATCCATGTCGCCAATGCCCTTAGCGATATGATCAAACAGTATAATGGCTCCATCGGCCGCTATGGCGGCGAAGAGTTCATCGTCCTGGCTCGCATGGAGAAAAAGGAGCAGATCCTGGACATTGCGGAAGCCATTTGCAGCACGGTGGAGAACCTGGCTCTGACGCACGAACTGCGGCGCGACGGCGTCTCGATCGTAACGGTAAGCGTTGGCGCCGCATTCACCCGGACGCAGACCGGGGCCAAGCTGGAGAAAATCATTCACGAGGCCGATCGCGCTCTCTATCTGGCAAAAGCCGGCGGCCGAAATTGTGCCCGGCTGTTCGATCCAACCGACCCGCAAAGCAGTGACGAGAGCGAGAACATTGCGGCTTTGCTGAAGATCGCGATCGGCCAGAATCTCGTTTCACTCGTTTACCAGCCTATCCAGGATGTCAAATCGGACCGGGTTGAAGCGGTGGAGGCTCTGATGCGCCTCAAGATGCTCGACGGCACATCGGTTCCGCCGAGCCTGTTCATTCCGGTCGCCGAACGGACCGGTGCGATCCTGGAACTCGGGCGCTGGGCGATAAGGACAGTGTGCGCCGAACTGCTGGCGGACGACCACGTCCGTGTCGTCAGTGTCAACGTCTCCCCGATCCAGCTCAAGACACCGGGCTTCGCGACGTCGGTCGCGACCATTCTGGGCGAGACGGGTGTCGCAGGCAGCAGGCTGGCCTTCGAGATCACCGAAGGGCTGGAGATGGAGATGCACTCCGACATCCTGCGCTGCATCAGCGACCTGAAGCTGCTCGGGATCAAGATCTGGCTTGATGATTTCGGGACCGGCTTTGCGGGCCTTTCGTGGCTTCGCCTGATCGATTTCGATACGGTGAAGATCGATCGCTCGTTTCTGCATGACTGCAGCTCTCCGAGCGGCAAGGCGATGCTGCAGGACATTATCACCCTGGTTCGAAATCGCGGCCACAAAATCCTGGTCGAAGGGGTGGAGACAGACGAGCAGATGGCCCTTATGCGCGAATTCGGCATAGACAAGATCCAGGGCTTCCATGTCGGCCGTCCCGCTCCCGCCGTCAGTTTCCAGGCAAAGCGAGCCATGCGCAAACGGCCATTTGCCGTGCTTAAGTCCGCATGATGGTGGCCTCTTCCGACGTTTGGCTAGCCGTCGTCAAGCCGTGCTAGCGGTCGCCGGTCAACGCGGCGCGTAACGCCTGGATCTGCCGGTTCAGCGCATCGAGCTCAGTCAGCGTCATGCCCGAGCGTTCGACCAAGGCTTCGTTCAGGCAGTTGCATTGGACAAGCAGTGCGCGCCCGGCTGATGTCAGATCGACCTGCACCTGGCGTTCGTCGGTCTGGCTGCGCTGGCGGGTCACCAGCCCGGCCTGCTCCATTCGCTTCACCAGCGGCGTGACGGTGCTCGATTCCAAAGCGAGCCGATGGGCGATGGTGCCGACCGACATGCCGTCGGCCTCTCCAAGCGCGTTCAACACCAGGTACTGCGGATAGGTGATGCCCATCTCGTCCAGCATCGGCTTGTAGGTGCGGTTGATCGCCATGCTGGTGGCATAGAGCGTGAAACAGAGCTGATTGTCCAACGGGAGAGGCACGGCGCATTCCTTTTGCCAATGTGGGCATCATTTCGATACCACGAAAAATGATATCGCGATACATATTTGTGTGGACAAGGGTTTTAGGCCGCGTTAGCTATGTCGTTATCGCGATATTGTTTATCGCGAAAATAACCAGAAGGAGATTGAGATGACCTCGCAAACCAAGCCCGGCTCCGGCAGCGGTACGATCACCACCAGGGACGGAACGCAGATTTACTACAAGGACTGGGGGACCGGGCATCCTGTCGTCTTTCATCACGGCTGGCCGTTGAGCAGCGACGATTGGGACGCCCAGATGCTGTTCTTCGTGTCACAGGGCTACCGTGTCATTGCCCATGATCGCCGAGGCCATGGCCGCTCGACCCAGACGGATATCGGC
>NZ_RZQE01000172.1:0-11175 GCF_004022955.1 Mesorhizobium sp. M7A.F.Ca.US.002.01.1.1
GCTGATATCAGACGACCTGGCGAGCGGCCGGCTGGTCGAGATCGACCTCGAATCCTTCAGGGAGGTGAGCTCGCCGCTGTTTGCCATGCATCGCAGCGATCGCAGCCCGAAGCCGGCGGCGGCCTGGCTGATCGACCAGTTCAAGCGCCAGCTCGGCTGCTTCAACGAGTTCGAACCGGGCGAGGTGCCGGATGAGGAGCACGAGACAGTCCATCGATCAGCGCCATGAGCACGGCACGGTAGTCCTCGGCCGAGGCGCCGGCCTCGATGGCCAGGGCGGCACGGTCGAAGGCGGAGCCGAGCAGTGCGGTCAGCGCTTCGGCCGGCAATCTCGTCATCGTCTGCGCCCGCATCGCCGCGACCAGCCCTTCGCGCAGAGAGCGGTTGCCGTGGCGATTGTCGATCGCGTCCATGGCGGCGCGGCCAAGCACGGCCGGGCCGTCGAGCAGCAGCAGCCGCGTGCGTCCGGGCGCGCGCATGGCGGCGAGATAGGCGTCGGAGCCGGCAATCAGCGCGTCATGGGCAAACAGCGATGGCGGCGAGGCGCGCTCGATCTCCTCGGCGACCGCTGCCGCCTCCTGCTCGACCACGGCAGCAAACAGTGCCTGCTTGTCAGCAAAATGATGGTAGAGCGCGCCGCGCGTCACGCCGGCGGCGGCGACGATCTCCGGCGTGCCGGTCTCGAAATAGGATTTCTCCGTGAACAGCTTTCGCGCCGCGGCAATCAGGTGGGCGCGCGTCGCTTCGGTGCGGTCGCGGTTGGAACGACGCGCGAAATCGTGTTGCATACATGCAGCCTGTATGTTAATTCGGTTTACATGCAGACTGTATGTTAATTGACGGGAGAAGGAAAGATGAAGACCACGAGCTATTACCCGGTGCTGATGACCGGCGACGTCGCCGGCACGGCGGCCTTTTATGTGAAGCATTTCCGCTTCCAGCCCCTGTTCGAAAGCGACTGGTATGTGCATCTGCAATCGGGGGAGGACAGAAGAGTCAATCTCGGCATCGTCCAGGGCGACCATGAGACCATCCCGGAAGAGGGGCGGGGCCGCGCTTCGGGCCTGCTGATCAATTTCGAGGTTCGCGACCCGGACGCTGTCTATGAGCGCGTCGTCGCCGCCGGCCTGCCGATCCTGCGCTCGCTGCGCGACGAGCCCTTCGGCCAGCGCCATTTCATCACCAAGGACCCCAATGGCGTGCTGATCGACGTAATCAAGCCGATCCCGCCGAGCGAGGCGTTTCTGGCGCAGTATGCGGAAGGGGTGGCGGGAGCCTGAGCGCCCGCCTCAACTGGCCCTTGCCACCGGCGTCACCGTCACCTGGCTGACACCGGTGCGGCGCACGACGGTGCACAGCGTCTCGCGGCCGATGCGTTCGGCGTCGAGCATGCGCACCAGGTCGTCGACGCCGGTGACAGGACGGCCGTCGATGGCGGCGATGATGTCGCCTTCTTTCAGGCCGGCCTTGGCCGCCGGGCCGTCCTTTTCGACGCTGCGCAGGCGAACCGCCGTGCTGGTCGAGACTTGCGACAACAAGGCGGCGCGGCGCGGCAAACTGGCAGTGTCGGCCGAGACGCCGATGAAGGCGCGGCGGACACGGCCGAAGCGGATGATCTCCGAAATGACGAAATTGGCGGTGTTGGAGGCGACCGCGAAGGCGATGCCCTGCGCGCCATGGATCATGGCGGTGTTGACGCCGATCACCTCGCCGGCCGACGAAACCAGCGGCCCGCCGGAATTGCCGGGGTTGAGCGCTGCGTCGGTCTGGATGACGTCGTCAATCAGCCGGCCGGTCGAGGCGCGCATGGAGCGGCCGAGCGCCGAGACGACGCCGGAGGTGACGGTCCATTCAAAGCCGAGCGGATTGCCGATGGCGATGGCGATCTGGCCGCGCCGCAGCCGCTTGGAATCGGCGAGCGGTGCGACATCGGCAAAGCTGCCGTCGGCGCGCACCAGCGCGATGTCGGTGTCGGGATCGCGGCCGAGCACGCGGCCTTCGCGGGAGGCGCCGTCCGGCATCGAGACGCGCACTGTCCTGGCATCGCCGACGACGTGGAAATTGGTAACGACCAGTCCGTCCGGCGCGATGACGAAGCCGGAGCCGTGGCCGCCCTGGCCGCCGACGCGTTCGATGCGGCAGACGGCCGGGCCGATGCGGTCGACGGCGTCCGCAACGGTCGTCGAATATGCGTCGAGCAATGTATCGTCAGGTTCGAATTTGGCTGCGGCGAGGGCCATGGAAGGGCTCCGTATTTTCGGGCGAAAGGATGATTTTTTTTCCTGTGCGCGTCGTTGTCCCAAAACCGCTGAGCACTTTTGGGCGACACGCACTATATGTGCGGAGCGGCTGGAACCGCCGCGACCTGACCAGATGGCCAGTCAAACCGGCAACTAGCCGTCAGGCGAGTACCTCTGAACGCGCTGTCGAGCGATATCTGGGGCATGGATGAACCCAGGAGACCAATATGAGCGATTTCAATCTGAGTGCGTTTTCGCAAGCCATCGCCGATCTCGCCGCCCAGGCGGCACCGGCAACGGCTGGCTTCGCCACGCATCATCACCGCACGGCAAGCGCCTTCCACTGGCGTGACGGTTATTTCGTCACCGCCGAGGAGGCTGTCGAGGCCGGCGAGGAGATCGAACTGACGCTGGCCTCGGGTGAGGCGGTGAAGGCAGAACTGGTCGGCCGCGATCCGTCGACTGGCGTTGCCCTGCTGAAGCCGGCTACGGCCATCAACGCCGTGCCGTTGGCTAGGGCTGACGCGGTGCGGCCAGGCAACATTGCCATCGCCATCGGCAATAGCAACGGGTCGGCTCTGGCCGTTTCGGGCTCGGTCGGCGAAGTCGGTCCGGCCTGGCGCTCGATGCGCGGCGGCACCATCGACCGGCGCATCAATCTGGCCGTCGGTGCCGGCGGCCGTTTCGAGGGCGGCCCGGTTCTCGACGCCAAGGGTGCGCTGATCGGCATGCTGCTGTTCGGGCCGCGCCACCGGGCGCTGGTCATGCCTTACGAGACGATCGAGCGGGCGGTTGCGACGCTGCGCGAAAAGGGCCATGTCGCGCGCGGTTATCTCGGCGCCGGCCTGCATCCGGTACGCGACCGCGACGCGCATGGCGCGATGGTGATGAGCCTCGATGACGATGGTCCCGCCAAGGCCGCCGGTCTCTCTCTCGGCGATATCATCGTGGCGTGGAACGGTGAGGCGGTGCATGGCCCGCGCGACCTGATCCGCAGGCTCGGACCAGACAGTGCGGGCGCTTCGGTGACGCTCGGCGTGGTGCGCGGCGGCGAACAGCGCGATGTCGGGCTGACCATCGGCGAAAAGCCGCTGAGCTGAGGGCATCCATGGACACGCTCACCAGCGACCGGATCATGCATGACGGTGCCGTCTCGCGGCGGCTGGTGGTGCTGATTGCGCTTGGCGATGCGTCGCGCGCCGAGCGCCTGGCGGCCTCGCTGGCCGCGAGCGATGACCTGCTGCCGGTGGTGGCCGGCAGGGCTGACGTCGCCATCGTTGACGACATGAGCGGCGGTGCCGTGCCGGCCGCCATTCCCCGGGTTCTGCTATCGGGAGGCGCCAATGGCGAACGGCCCGCGGGCGAGGTGTTGGCCGTCCTCGAAACGGGCGCGGACGATTTGTTGATCGCTGCGGCGGCGCGGCTGGCGGCGGCCGGCTATCGGGTATCGGGCGAGCGCAGAACCGGACGCCATGAGGATTTCCATACTGGCGATGGCGAGCCGTTCGAAGATGAAGCCTCCGACGAGCATGCCGTCCGTCCTTCGCTGTCGCCGCGCGAGGCGGAAGTGCTGGCGCTGCTGGCCGAGGGCGCACCCAACAAGGTGATCGCGCGGCGGCTGAACATTTCCGTGCACACCGCGAAGTTCCATGTCGCCGCAATCCTGATCAAGCTCGGTGCCGCCAACCGCACCGACGCGATTGCCACTGCGATGCGGCAGGGGCTGGTGCTGGTATAGTCATAAACCCTACGCTGCGTAACGCGGTGTCCGGCGTGTCGGGTCTTGCGCTGTGGTCGCCCGCCGCGCAAAGCTTGGCGTCTGACGTGTTGCAAGGGAGGCGCAAGGAAATGTCGCTCAAGGGAAAGACGCTGTTCATCTCCGGCGGATCGCGCGGCATCGGGCTGGCGATCGCGCTGCGCGCGGCGCGCGACGGCGCCAATGTGACGATCGCGGCCAAAACCGCCGAACCGCATCCGAAGCTGCCCGGCACAATCTATAGCGCGGCAGAAGAGATCGAGCAGGCCGGCGGCAAGGCGCTGCCCGTGCTGTGCGACATCCGTGAAGAGGCACAGGTGGCCGAGGCGGTCGCCAGGACCGTGGAAAAGTTCGGCGGCATCGATATCTGCGTCAACAATGCCAGCGCCATCCAGCTCACCGGCACGCTGGAAACCGACATGAAGCGCTACGACCTGATGCATCAGATCAACACGCGCGGCACCTTCCTGGTGTCCAAAATGTGCATTCCGCACCTGAAGTTGGCCAGCAATCCTCACATCCTGAATCTGGCACCGCCGCTCGACATGAAGGCCAAGTGGTTCAAGAATCATGTCGCCTACACGATGGCCAAGTTCGGCATGTCGATGTGCACGCTGGGCATGAGCGCCGAGTTCGCCAAGGACGGCATCGCCGTCAATTCACTGTGGCCGATTTCGACCATCGACACGGCAGCCGTGCGCAATCTGCTGGGCGGCGCGACGGTGGCGGCAATGAGCCGTTTGCCCGACATCATGGCCGATGCTGCGCATGCCATCTTCATGCGGCCGGCGCGCGAAGCGACCGGCAATTTCTACATCGACGAAGAGGTGCTGCGCGCCGAGGGCGTCAGCGATTTCTCGATCTATGCGCCTGATGCGACCGGGCCGCTGGCCGGCGACTTTTTTGTTCCCGACGAGGTGTTTGCCCGCACGGACAGCAAGATCAGGAATATTTACTAGAGCTCTTCGTTTTGACGCGACGGGCGTCGAGCCAAGCCCTTCGCCACCAGCAGAGTCATGGGAAAGCCCTGCTCGAACAAGGCGGTAGGGCATCGTTCCTGCGGGATTGATTCAACGTCCGGCAGGCGCAGGCTCACGCCTCGTCCTTCTTGCCTTTGCTCAGGCCCATCAGCCGGTCGATATAGGCGAGCATGAGCGCCGAGACGACGAAGGCGAGATGGATGATGGTCAGCCACATCAACTGGTCGGTCGTGTAGGACGATGAGTTCAAGAACACCTGCAAGAGGTGGATCGACGAGATGGCGACGATGGTCGAGGCAACCTTGACCTTCAGCGAACCGACATCGATGGTGCCCAGCCAGTGCACACCGCCGTCCTGGTCGTCGAAGCGGCTGACGAAATTCTCGTAGCCCGAGATGATGACCATCACCACCAGCGAGGCAACCAGCGCGGCATCGATCAAGCCGAGCATCTTCAGGATGGTGTCGGTGTCACCGAGCGTGAACGCCAGGCTAATGAACTCATAGAGCTTCTTGCCGAAGGACAGCGCATAGACGGCCAATGCCAGGGCCAGGCCTATATAGAAAACGACGAGCAGCCAGCGTGAAGCGAGAATGATCGATTCGATGGCGAGTTCGAGACGCTTCATGGGATGATTCCGGCTGGTTATCTCTCAGACAATGGCCGTATTCGACGAGGCCGCCACCGTTTGCAAGACAAAAAACCCCGCCGAACAAAGTCCGGCGGGGCTCAATGCGTCCCGCTGGAGTCGGGACGGGGCAGGGAACGCCCAGCACCGAATCTGGGGTGGCTGCGCTCGCGATTCAATGAGCCGTGTCTAACGCCCGTACAATTCTTGTTGAACCCCGCACATCCATTCACCCCCGGCTGTGCCGGGGGTGGATGCTTCTCTTGCCGATTCCACAAACCGGGTCATGATTTTGAAATCATGACCTAATTGTTGCTGGCGACCGGTGCCACCAGCGAGGTGATGCGGCGGATGGCGACGCGGCGGTTCTCGCGGTTGGGCGCCGCCGTGTTGACCTTCAGATACTCCTCGCCATAGCCCTGTGTCGTCAGGTTTTCCGGCGGGATGCCGAAGGCATTGGTCAGAGCCTCCGCCACCGCTTCCGCACGGCGATCGGAAAGAGCGAGGTTAGCCTCCGGTGTGCCGACCGCGTCGGTGTGACCTTCGATCAGGAAGGTCTCGGCCGGGTTCTTCTTCAACAGCTTCTCCATGGCCGTCGCTACGCCCTCGAGCTTCTGCACCTCGGTGTCGGAGATGGAGGCCGAACCGAATTCGAAGTTGAGCGTGTCGAGATCGACGCGACGTGCGATGTCGCGCACGCGGGCCGAACGCTTGACCTCGTCGATCGAATAGAGGCGCTGGACCTTCTCGACCGGGGGCTGTTCGAGGAACTCGTAGTAGTCATCGGGGCTCTCGACGTCCTCGGAATCGAGGATGTATTCCCGGCGCGGGATGGTCAGCCGCATCGGCGGCAGGTCGTCGCCGGGATCACGCCAGTCGCTGTCATCCTCATAGTGCCGCTCGTCGACATAGCTCAGCACATATTCGCGTCCATCCGGCGCAATGCGCGAACGCTGGATAACGTCGCCATAGCGGTTGCGGATGGTGACGATCCGGACACCGTTGTCGCGCTCGACGATTTCCCGGGTGCGATCGCCCGACAGATCCTCATAGTAGACTTCTTTGGCACCGCGGGTGACGCGCGGGGCATCATTGCTCTGGACAAATGTCTGGTTGTTGAACTGCAGGATGACGCGATCGCCGAGTTTCCTGACGACGTCGACGCCTTTCGGACGCCGACGATCGCGGGCGATCTCATCGGGCGCACGCTCTACGCGCGTGCCCTTCTCCTCGGTCACCGGGACGATCTTCTCGGGCTTGATCTCCTGCTGTGCGGCCCTGTCGTCGGTGGGCGGCGGACCCTGGTCGACGGGAGCAGCCACCGGCTTGCGGCCCTGATCGCCACCTTGCTGGGTATTTTGCCCGCCATTCTGCTGCTCGCCATCCTGCGGGACGATCTTGTCGCCCTGCTTGCGTCCGCCTCTGCGCTCGGCGTCCTTCTGGCTGTCCAGGATGGGAGCGGCGTTTGGATCGGCCGGTGCTTCGCCTTGCACCGGGTTTTCTCCCTGTGCCGGTGCTGCCGTCTGACCATTGGCCGGTTGTTCGCCGGTGGCGGGTTGTTCGGCCGTCGCCGGCTGCTCGCCAGCAGGTTTCCTGCCGTGCTTCTTCGTCGTGTCCTGGGGCTGCTCGCCTTGGGCCGCCGGCTGCTCGCCGGCAGGGGCCGTCGCCTCTCCAGCGGGAGCTTCCTTCGGCGCCGGGGCGACTTCAGGTTGGGCTTGCTGATCCTGCTTGTTCTTCTTGCGCGGCTGGGCCTGCTCGCCGGGCTGATTGTCGTTGGCCGGCGCGACCTGTTCGGCCGGCGTCTGCTCAGTCTGCTGCTGCTGGTCACGCTTCTTCCTGAGCGGCTGCTGTTCCCCTGCGGGTGCTGCCTGTTCGGCCGGCGCCTGCTCGGTCTGCTGCTGCTGGTCACGCTTCTTCCTGCGCGGCTGCTGTTCTTCGGCGGGAGCGGCCTGTTCGGCGGGCGCCTGCTCGGCCTGCTGCTGCTGGTCGCGCTTCTTCCGGCGTGGCTGCTGCTCCTCGGCGGGCTGCTCGCTCTGGGCAGGCGCGGCCTGCTGTTCAGGCTCGGCCTTCCTGCGCTCGTGTTTCTGTTCGGGTTCCGCCTGCTGCTTCTGCGCGCAGGCCTCGGCCGATTCGCCCTCGGCGCATGCTGCTTGCGCCAGGATGAATGGGGTCGCCGTGCGCTGGGCAAGACCGGACGCGACACTTCCCTGAAGCGGGAACGCGCCCAACGGCGCGGATGCCATCAACAGGCCAAGTGCGGTGCCTGCCAGAATCCGTGGTTGGCGTTTCATCGAAATTCTCCTTGTGGGGTCCCATCCTTGCCGAAACCGATCTTGTGCCGATTGGTTCCAGTCTGGCACGGATAGAGGCCGTACGGGGCGATTGACCGACCTTTTGAAGGCAACTTCATGTCATTCACCTGGCGATAGCCGCAATTGCGACCATTGCCGCGCTTGACCTTGCCCGCGGCCGGGGCCACATCCGGGAAATGGAAACGCCATTCTGGAAAACCAAGGCGCTGGAGGCGATGAGCCCGGCCGAGTGGGAATCGCTGTGCGACGGCTGCGGTAAATGCTGCCTGTCAAAGCTTGAGGACGAGGACACCGGCGAGATCTACTGGACCAGCGTCGGCTGTCGGCTGTTCGACGCCGAGACCTGCCGCTGTTCGGACTACGCCAACCGGCTGGCGCGCGTTCCCGACTGCGTCGGGCTGACGCCGCAGAATGTGCGAACCATCAGTTGGCTGCCCAGTACCTGTGCCTATCGGCTGGTTGCCGAGGGCCGCGACCTCTACTGGTGGCACCGGCTGGTGTCTGGCAGCGCCGAGACCGTGCATGAAGCCGGCATCTCGATGCGCGGCCGGGTCAAGGCGAGTGAAACCGATCTTGCCGAGCCGGAAGACTATTTTGACTATGTGCTGGACGAGGAGCCGTAGGACCAGCGGCGGCGAGCAACAGCCTTACGTTCCACGACTTCCGGCCAATCCGCGGGCTCGGAATAGGGCGCCGAGTCAGGCATTCCGGCCTTCACCAAGGCTGGGGACGGTGGCGAATGGCCGGAACTTCCTTCTTCCCGCCATATGAACCGGAGATGAACGGCAGGTTCGTAAAGAGTTCAGACAGGCAGGCGCATTCTCCCCCCATCGGTTCACGAGGACGGGAAGGCCCGCAAAAAGGAGAGAAGACGATGTTCAACACGATCAAGACGGCAGCCCTTTCGGCCCTGGTCGGTCTCGGCACGCTGGCGGCCGTTCCCGCCCACGCCGACAGCCTCTATCTCGGCTTCGGCAACAACAACGACCCGCGTTTCGGCGTCTATACCGGTGACGACGGTTATCGCCATCGCCGTGATGAACGCCGCGGCGACTGGCGCCGTGGCTGTTCGCCGGACCGCGCCCTCGACAAGGCCGAACGCATGGGCCTCCACCGGGTCCGGATCGTCGACGTCAACCGGCGCACGGTGAAGGTGGCGGGCCGTCAGGACGGCGACCGTGTCGTGGTGGTGTTCGCCAACGAGCGCGGCTGCCCGGTTATCTATCGCTGAGGTTCGACAATTAAGGCCGACCCTCTTTGAGGGTCAGCCTGGCAGCATGATCTTTAGCAAGATCAGCTGGGACTAGCGGAGCCCTTTTCCGTTTGAAGGGTGTGGCTCGAAAAAACCCCGCGGGAGCAATCCCGCGGGGTTTTTCATGCGCGCTATTGGCTGGTGATGCATCCGTGGCTGGGCAAGACCAGCCACGGATCCTCGGAGCCGCTTACTTCAGTTCGAAGGTGACGGTCACCTGGACATTGTAGGAATTCTCGCCGGCCTGCACGGGAGCCGCGCCACCCGCCGCGGCATCGAAGGCCTTGGCGTTGATCGGCATCGGCGCCGGCGCAATGTTCTGATCTGATATCTCGAGCACCCGGCCGAGGCTGGCGCCTGCGGCCTCGGCCAGCGTCTTGGCCTTGGCCATGGCGTTGGCGACCGCCTTCTTGCGCGCCTCGGTGACCGTGGCTGCCGGGTTGTCATTGGTGAAGGCGATGCCGCCACCCTGGTTGACGCCGAGCGACACCGCCTTGTCAAGGATCTCGCCGGTCTTGTCGACATCGCGCACCCGCACCGAAAGCGTGTTGGTCACCTGATAGGCGACGAGTTCGGCTTCCTGGCTACCGTCCGGCTTGTTGGTGTAGTTGTAGCGCGGGTTGATCTGGATGCCGGCGGTCTGCAGGTCCCGGTCCTTGATGCCGGCGGACTTCATCGCCGCGATCACGGCGGCCATGGCGTCATTGTTGGCGTCGAGCGCGGCGCGCGCGGTCTTGGCCTCGCGCATGACGCTCAGCGTCAGGACCGCCAGATCGGGGGCCACGGTTGCTTCGCCTTCGCCCGACACGATGATGCGGGGCGGCGTCGGCAGATCGGTGGCTCCAGCCATCGCCGGAAAAGCGATTGCAGCGGCGAGCGCGAGAGGCAAAAGATGTCTGGTCATGAAAATCTCCTTGGTCTGCGATCAAGTCGCAGACGTCGCGTAGAGCGCGATTATGGGTTGATTTGGGCGATCTGGGGAAGCCCGTCGGGAAAGCCTTGTGCCGCGATGCGAAAAACATTAATCCAGCCCGCGTGGGGCCTGTAGCTCAATGGTTAGAGCCGGCGGCTCATAACCGCTTGGTTGGGGGTTCGAGTCCCTCCGGGCCCACCATTACCGTTAGGTCCGTTCCGGACACATAGGTTACGGTTTATACCGGAGACATGGGTAACACTTTTGGCCCGAAGGGGTTTTGGAGTGGTTCGAGCCTGCATGTCTCATCGTCGAAATATCCCAAATCATAGTCCATGAAGCTAGCCAGCCAGATATGGTCCTCGACCTGTTTGATTCCGACGGTCTGGCCGGCAAAGACAAGGCTGAGGTTGATCTTCTTGCGGTTATAGCAGATGCGGCCGCAGGTGGTGACGGTGACGGCCTTGTCGTGAAACGGGTGGTCGAGATCGGGCAAGCCGGTGTAGGGACGCGTTGAGGGCGTGTAGCGCTCGGCCGGGCAGTCCATGTCGAGCGCCTGGTGCGGGCGTTGTGAGTTGAACTCGTCGATGAAGTCATCGAACCTGGCCTGCTGTTGAAGGAAATTGGCGCCGGCCGGTTTGGTGGTCTCCTTCTTGAGGGTGAGGTGCATGCGCTCATGGCGGCCATTCTGCTGCGGACAGCCCGGCTTGATGCGCTCGATGTCGATGCCCAGGCGCAGCCACCAGACCGACAGTTTGCTGAGATTGAACAGCGCGTTGGGGCTGGCGAAGGGAACGCCATTGTCGGTCCTGATCGCGCTGGGCAGGCCGAACTCTTTGAAAACGCTTTCGAACACGGTGAAGGCATAGGCTTCCTTGGTGGTCGAGAGCGCCTCGCAGGCGATGAGATAACGGCTGGCGAAGTCGGTGATGGTCAGCGGATAGCAATAGCGCCGATCGGCGAGCATGAACTCGCCCTTGTAGTCGGCACACCAAAGATCGTTAGGGCGACAGCCGTTTGAAAGTGGTGTCCCCGTCGCCCTGTTGCGCCTGCGCTTGCGGCGCTCGACCATGCCGTGGCGGTCGAGCACGGCA
>NZ_RZQE01000173.1:0-11121 GCF_004022955.1 Mesorhizobium sp. M7A.F.Ca.US.002.01.1.1
ACCATGTGCTGGTCGACGAATACCAGGACACAAATCGCCTGCAGGCTTCGATCCTCATGGCGCTGAAACCCGACGGCGCCGGGCTGACGGTGGTCGGCGACGATGCGCAATCGATCTATTCGTTCCGCGCCGCCGAGGTTCGCAACATCCTCGACTTCCCCAATCAGTTCGCGCAAGCCGCCGACGTGGTGATGCTGGAGCGCAATTACCGCTCGACCGAGACCATCCTTGCTGCCGCCAATGCGGTGATCGGCGAAGCCTCGGAGCGCTTCACCAAAAACCTGTGGTCGGAGCGCAAATCCAGCGACAGGCCAAAACTGGTGACCGTGCGCGACGAAGTCGAGCAGGCCAATTTCGTCTGCGACGCGATCCTGGCCGAGCGCGAGGCGGGCACAGCGCTGAAGTCCCAGGCGGTGCTGTTTCGCGCCTCGCATCACAGCGGGCCGCTGGAGATCGAACTGACGCGGCGCAACATTCCCTTCGTCAAATTCGGCGGCCTGAAGTTTCTCGATGCCGCCCATGTCAAGGATGTGCTGGCGGTGCTGCGCTTTGCCGAAAATCCGCGCGACCGTGTCGCCGGTTTTCGCGTATTGCAACTCTTGCCTGGCATCGGCCCTTCGGCCGCCGCGCAGATCGTCGAGACCATGACGACGGCGCTGGACGAGGCCATGGGGTTGGCCGGCTGGCGTCCGCCGCAACGCGCTGCCGATGACTGGCCTGGCTTCGTCTCGCTCTATTCCGGCCTGCGCGCCGGCGCCAGATGGCCGGCCGACCTCGAACAGATCAGGCTGTGGTACGAGCCGCATCTGGAACGCATCCACGAGGACGCGACGACGCGCCGGGCCGACCTGTTGCAACTTGAGCAGATCGGCTCGGGCTATGCCTCGCGCGAGCGCTTCCTGACCGAACTGACGCTCGATCCGCCGGACGCCACCAGCGACCAGGCTGGGCCGCCGCATCGCGACGAGGACTATCTCATCCTGTCGACCATCCATTCGGCCAAGGGCCAGGAATGGAAGAATGTCTTCGTGCTCAACACGGTCGACGGCTGCATCCCGGCCGATCTCGGCGTCGGCACCAAGGAAGACATCGAGGAGGAGCGCCGGCTGCTCTACGTGGCAATGACGCGGGCCAAGGACAATCTCAACCTGGTCATGCCGCAGCGTTTCTTTCCACATGGCCAGGCGGCGCGCGGCGACCGCCATCTCTATGCCTCGCGCACCCGTTTCATCCCGGCTTCGATCCTTGCCGCATTCCAGCAGGTGTCGTGGCCGAGCGCACAGGCAGCACAGGGCAGGGCAGCCCGGCCGGAGGTGCGCGTCGACATCGGCGCGCGCATGCGCGGCATGTGGAAATAGCCGCGGGATAGCGCTCCATGTCGAAACCACCGGTCAGGATAGCCCTCGCGGGTGCGCTGGGCCGCATGGGCCGTCAGATGGCGGACGCCGTGCAGGGCGACGCGCGGCTGGCGCTCGCCGCCCGCTTTCACCGGCCGGGCAGTGTCGGCGAAGGGCTGGTGAGCCGCGGCGAGGCGCTTGCAGTGGCCGACGTGGTCATCGACTTCACCACGCCGGCTGCCTCGGTCGACCTGGCCAGGATTTGCGCCGAGCGCGGCGGGCCGGCCCTGGTCATAGGCTCTACGGGCTTCGATGCTTCTCAATCGGCTGCGATCGCCGACGCCGCGAAAACGATTGCCATCGTGCGCTCCGGCAGCTTTTCACTCGGGCTCAACATGCTGGTCGGACTGGTCGAGCAGGCGGCGCGGGCACTCGACCCCGATGACTGGGACGTGGAGATTGTCGAGGCGCATCATCGCCACAAGGTCGATGCGCCATCGGGAACGGCGTTGATGCTGGGGCATGCCGCAGCCGGCGGACGCGGCATCGATCTGGAGACGGTCGCAAGGCGTGCACGCGATGGCGCCATTGGCGCGCGGCCTCCCGGTGAGATCGGCTTTGCGGTGCTGCGTGGCGGCAGCATCATCGGCGAACACAGCGTGAGCTTCTGTGCCGAAGGCGAGCTTGTGACCTTGTCGCATGCGGCCGGCGACCGCGTCATGTTCGCCCGCGGCGCCATTGCCGCCGCGCTCTGGCTCGAGGGACGCCCGCCCGGCGAATACGACATGCGCGACGTTCTCGGTTTCGGCGCTCCGTGACCGGCAGCCACAACGGATTCCATTTCAACGGCCGTTAAAACGACTGAAAGCCAGCTGAAAGCTTGGGCGTGCCATGAAGTCATTACGGCGTTCGCCGTGTGACCGGTGCGGGAGCGGCCGGTAAGGAGGAATGCGGCGCAGCCGGGATGGCGCGCCGCCCAAGTGGAGGAAGTTTCGTGACCGGTTTCATCTCGAAGTGCGCCCTGCGCACAGCGGCGCTAACCCTTGCTATTGCAGCCACAAGCGCCACGGTGGCTTCGGCTGCCGACAAAATCACCATCATCGTCGGCGGCATGGAAAAGCAGATCTATCTGCCTGCCGTGCTCACCCAGCAGCTCGGCTACTTCAAGGACCAGGGGCTCGATGTCGAACTGCTCAACTCGCGCGCCGGGGTCGAGGCCGAAAATGAACTGCTGGCCGGTGCCGTCCAAGGCGTTGTCGGCTTCTACGATCACACCGTCGACCTGCAGTCGAAGGGCAAATACATCCAGTCGATCGTCCAGTTCAGCCAAGCGCCCGGTGAGGTCGAGCTGGTCTCCGCCAAGCACCCGGAGATCAAGTCGCCCGCCGATTTCAAGGGCGCCACGCTCGGCGTCACCGGTCTCGGCTCCTCGACCGATTTCCTGACCCAGTATCTTGCCGTGCGCAGCGGCCTGAAGCCCGGCGACTACACGCTGCTGCCGGTCGGCGCCGGCAACACCTTCATCGCCGCCGTCAAGCAGGACCAGATCCAGGCCGGCATGACCACCGAGCCGACCATCGCCAAACTGCTCAAGACCGGCGAGGCAAGCATCCTGGTCGACATGCGCACGCCTGAAAAGACCAAGGAAGCGCTGGGCGGCGACTATCCGGCGGCGTCCTTCTATGTCCAGTCCTCCTGGCTGGAAGGCCACAAGGATGAGGCACAGAAGCTCGCCAATGCCTTCGTCAAGACGATGAAATTCATCGCCACGCATTCGGCCGAAGAGATCGCCGACAAGATGCCGAAGGATTATTATGCCGGCAACCGGGACCTTTACGTGCAGGGGCTGGCCGGCGGCAAGGCGATGTTCACGCCGGATGGCCGCATGCCGGCCGATGGTCCGCCGACCGTGCTCAAGGTTCTCTCGACATTCTCGAAGAGCCTGCAAGGCAAGCAGATCGACCTGTCGAAGACCTACACGACCGAATTCGTCGACGCTGCCAAATAGCGGCGCCAGCCTACCACTCGTTGAATAACAAGGACTTGCGCCGGCTGCTTGAATCAAGAAGGCAGCGGCGCGGCCTCCCGAACACCTGGAGATCCGTGGCACTGCCGCGGGCTCCCTTGCCCCATTGCGACAGGAGTGCGCCATGCAAGTGCAACCCATGGCGGCCGAGAAGCTGTCTCAGGCCGCGCCACAAGCCGACGCCGCGATCGCCATCGATGATGTGACCTTGCGTTTCGTCACGCCCGACGGGCACATGATGACGGCGATCCGCGATTTCACGATGACCGTGGCGCGCGGCGAGTTCGCCTGCGTCGTCGGGCCGACCGGCTGCGGCAAGTCGACGACGCTCAACCTGGTCACCGGCCTGTTGCGGCCGACGACCGGCAATGTCCGCGTCATGGGCACGCCGGTCACCGATATCAGCCGGGACATCGGCTTTGTCTTCCAGGCGGATGCGCTGTTTCCCTGGCGCACGGCGCTCGCCAACATCGAATATGCGCTGGAAGTGCGCGGCGTGGCCAAGGCTGAGCGCACGGCGACGGCCCGCCATCTGTTGTCGCTGTTCGGCCTTGCCGGCTTCGAGGACCGTTTTCCCAACCAGCTGTCCGGCGGCATGCAGCAGCGTGTGGCGATCGCGCGTGCGCTGGCCAGCAACCCGGAAGTGTTGCTGATGGATGAGCCGTTCGCGGCGCTCGACCAGCAGACGCGCGAGCTTCTGCAAGGCGAGCTGCTGCGGATCTGGGGCAAGATCAACACGACTGTCATTTTCGTCACCCACTCGATCGACGAGGCGATCTTCCTCGCCGACCGGGTGGTGGTGATGACGGCGCGGCCGGGCGCGGTGAAGGAGATCATCGATATCGACCTGCCACGGCCGCGCGACGGCGACATCCGCGCCAGCGCCGAATTCAATCTATATCGCGCTCGCGTCTGGGACGTGCTGCGCGACGAGGTCAACAAGGCGCAGAAGGACTGGACTCTGTCGCCAGCCTTCAGTCACTGAGGAACTGGACCCATGGCCTATCTGACCGAGAAGTTTGGCTCCGCTGGAGCGCTCCACCTGTTTGCCGGCGCTGGCGAAACGGTAGCCGCCGCCAGGGTCCCCGCCATCAAGGCCAACGCCAAGATCCGGAGCAAGAAAGCGAGCCACGGCACATTCCTCTATGGCTTGCCGCTGCTCGGCCTGTTCTTCCTGCTGTGGGAGATCGCGCCCCGGCTCGGCTGGCTGAACCGCATCTTCTTTCCGCCGCTGAGCGAGGTGCTGGTCGCCTGGTGGGCGCTGCTCGCTTCGGGCGTGCTGATCGAGCATATCGGCATAAGCCTGCAGCGTGCCGCGATCGGCTTCGCACTCGGCGTGGTGGTGGCCATCCCGCTCGGTCTGTTGATGGGGCGCTATTCGCTGTTCGAGAAGGTTTCCGACCTTTTGGTGCAGACGCTGCGCAACACCTCGCAATTCGCGCTTCTGCCGGTGTTCATCCTGCTGCTCGGCATCGGCGAGGAATCGAAGGTCGCGATCACCTTCTACTCCTCGGTTTTCTTTCTCCTCGTCAACACGATCAGTGGCGTCAAGTCGGTCGATCCGCTGCTCATCAAGGCTGCGCGCTCGATGGGCACGTCCGACTTCGACCTTTTCCGGAAAGTCATCCTGCCGGCCAGCATTCCCTCGATCGTCGCCGGCGCTCGGCTGGCGGTGAAATCCTCGCTGTTCGCGGTCATCGGCGCCGAGATGCTGGCGGCCAAATCCGGCCTCGGTTTCCTCATCCAGAATTCGCAGCTGATGATGGAAACGGCCGACATGTACGCCGGCATCCTGACGCTGACCGTCATCGGCCTGACCGTCAATTACCTGCTCGTCTGGTTCGAGCGCTGGGCAACAGCCTGGAAGGGCCAGTCCGAGACCTCGCTCATTTAAGCGGCCCCATCATTCCAAACAGGAAGGATTTTCCCATGCCCAACATTCCATTCGACGCAATTCGCCGGCTGCTGCTGAAGGGCGCCATTGCCGTCGTCATCGGCCTTGGCGGCATGCCTGCCTTCGCACAGGACAAGCCTGACATCATCCGCATCGGCAGCACGGCGCCGGGGCACCTCAAATTCGTCCTCGCCCAGAAGGACGGCTGGTGGGACAAGGAATTCGCCAAGGACGGCATCAAGGTCGAACTGGTGACCTTCAACGGCGGCTCGGAAGCCACGACGGCATTGGCGACCGGCGCCATCGAGTTCACCTATACCGGCAACAATCCGGCGCTGCGCGTTGCTGCGTCCGGCGCCGACGTCAAGCTGATCGGCCTGTCGAGCTATGTGAAGGCCGGCGGTTCCTACATCGTCGTCAAAACCGACTCGCCGTTGAAGACGCTGCAGGATCTCAGGGGCAAGAAGGTCGCCTATCTCACCGGAACGGTGCGGCATTCGAACTTCAGCAAGGCACTGAACAGCGTCGGCCTGACCACCAATGACGTCGAAGGTCTGAACCTGCCTTTCGAGGCATCCGGCCCGGCGCTGCTGCGCGGCGATATCGACGCCATTGTCGAGACGGATTCGACGGCGGCCAAGCTGGTCGACACCGGCGAGGCGCGGGTGCTGTTCGACACCAGCACCCATCCGGAATGGAACGTGCCGAACGTCATCTCGGTCAACGGCGCCTTCGCGGCGAAATATCCCGATCTGGTCAAGCGGCTGCTGAAGATCGACATCGAGATTTCGCGTTGGGCCGACGCTCATCCGGACGAGACGATCAAGACGTTTGTGGAGGCGACCAAGTCGTCGGAAAAATCCGTCCGCAAGACCTATGCCGACGGGGTGTTCCACCAGGATCCGAAACTCACCGACGACGCGATCGCCGCCTTGCAGGGCGAGGAGAAATTCATGGCCAGCGCCGGGCTCCTGAAGGGCTCGATCGACTACGGCAAATGGGTCGACAAGAGCTTTGTCGATGGCGCCGCGGCTGAAGTCGCTGCCGTCCAATAGACTGGAAGCATCGAGCGGGGCGGGCGCGTTACTGCGCTGCCCCGTTCGTCTGGTCCGTCAAATCTCAGGGATGTTCTCCTTGAAGATCACCTGCAGCCTTGGCTGGTGCAGTTCATAGGGCAATCCCCGGACCGCATGGGTCAAAGTGTTGAGCGCTTCGCGGGCTTCGACGCGCGGGTTCTGGTCGATGACCGCGTCGAGCGTGCCGTCGAGCAGAAGGTCTTTGGTGCCGTCCGTCACCTCGTGGCCGAGGAAGACCATGGACTGGGCGCGGCCGTGCTCCTTGAGCGCGCGGGCGATGCCGGTGTTGCCGGCGCCGACATTGTAGATCGCGGCAAGGTCGGGGTGCCGTTCCAGCAGGGCCGATGCCTCCGAATAGGCCTTCTCGCGGTCGTCGAGCATTTCGCGCATCTCGACGATCTGCAGGTTGGGTGATTCCTCGGTCAGGACGTGGCGGAACCCCATCTCGCGTTCTTCGTGGCCGCGATAGGACAGCGAGCCGGCGAACAGCGCCACCTTGCCCGGATGCCCCGATCCCATGAAGCGGTTGAGCAGATAGCCGGCCAGCCGCCCGGCGGCGCGGTTGTCGATGCCGATATAGGCGACCCTGGGCACATGCAGGATGTCGGAGGCGATGGTCACCACCTTGATATCGTTGGCCGACAGGGATCGGATCGCTTCGCGCACCGTCGGATGGTCGAGCGCTATAACGCCGACGCCTTGCGTCTGTCCGCGCAGGTCCTGCAGCAGGCGGGCGAGCCGGTCAG
Organism: Mesorhizobium sp. M7A.F.Ca.US.002.01.1.1; assembly: GCF_004022955.1. Taxonomy (NCBI): domain Bacteria; kingdom Pseudomonadati; phylum Pseudomonadota; class Alphaproteobacteria; order Hyphomicrobiales; family Phyllobacteriaceae; genus Mesorhizobium; species Mesorhizobium sp. M7A.F.Ca.US.002.01.1.1. Next base: position 7,080 of record NZ_RZQE01000173.1, read on the forward strand.
GATTGAAGCCCTCGATGGTGGCGATATGGACATCGAGGTCGGGCCGCGCCAGAGCCTGTGCCTCGATGTGCCGGTGCAGCATCTTGATGAAGGAATTGGTGCCGGCCGGCAGCGCGAAGTCGAGTCGGATGACCTCGCCAGGCGAGGGCCGTGGCGGCGCGCCGTTCGGGCCTTCGGCGATGTAGCCGAGGCGCTGCGCCATTTCGAGCACGATTTCGCGCGTGCGCGCCCGCACGCCGGGTCGGTTGTTGAGCACGCGGTCGACGGTGGCGGCCGAGACGCCGGCTTCCCGGGCTATGTCAGTCAGGGTGGAACGCACCGTCTTTCATCTCCTGCATGCGTCAGATCGGCTGGTGACGGCTTCCCCGCCATCGGCGATTCTGATGGGAAATGATGTATCCGCCCTTAGCCTATGCGCAAGCCGCCGCGCTAAATCAAATGGTCCGGCAGGGCTGCGCAGGGCCGGGAAGGGTCGTGTGCCCTCAAACTGAAGCACCCGGCATGATGCATGGATCCCGTTTTTGTGCATTTCCTTGCCCTATTGCGATGTTGTGAGGTGTTTTGATTATTTATGATGTTGACAGCCTTGCCGTGCTGCCGTCAATATCCCTCATAAGGGCCGTGGAGGAAACGTGGCCCTGAGGGAGGAGTTTCAATGTCTGACTTGATCCGCATCTCGCGGCGCCGGCTGCTGGCATCCGGAGGAAAGGCGGCTGTGATCATGGCCGCCGCTGGTATCGCACCTCAATTCATTCGTCCCGGCCGCGCCTATGCGGCCGACGCGCTGGCGCCAGGCATGATCGGCGGCCCGACGGGCTTCGATGGAGCCGAGCGCTACCAGTATGGCGCCGACACGCCGGAAAGCCGCGCCATCGAGGCGGCCAAGGCGCTGAAGGGCGCCGGCAAGGCGCCGGCCAAGATCGTGCTCGGCCTGTCCGACGGCTCGATCGGCCAGCTCACGCAGCCGTTCCCGGCCGGTGCGCCGTCGATCAAGGAGCTGTGGGAAAAGGAAACCGGCATCGCGATCGAAATCATCGGTTTGCCGAACGGCCAGGAATTCACCAAGACGATGCAGGACATCTCCACCAAGGGTGGGGCCTACGACATCTATTCGACCGAATGGAACCGCCTCGGCGACCTCGCCGAAACCGGCGGCATCGCCAAGCTCGATGACTTTGTCGCGCAGCACAAGCCCGAATGGGACGATCCCGTCAGCGGCTATGTCAACGGCGCCAAGGGCGTGTCGCTGCTCAACAAATACCGCGGCTCCAACTATGGCGTGTCGCTGGACGGCGACTTCCAGACCTGGGTCTACCGCACCGATTTGTTCGGCGACGAAGCCGAGAAGAAGGCCTTCAAGGACAAATACGGCTACGATCTGGCGCCGCCGAAGACCTGGAAGCAGCATGGCGACATCGCCGCCTTCTTCCAGCGACCGGACAAGGGCCTGTTCGGCTCGACCGACCTGCGCAACCAGGGTTGGGGCTACACCAACTGGTACCAGCGCTATGTCTCGATGGCTTCGCCCAACCAATTCCTGTTTGGCGATGACGGCAAGCCGATGATCAATTCCGAGCAAGGCATTGCCGCCACCAACGAATATGTCGCTTCGCTCGCACATCATTCGCCGGATGCGATCTCCTGGGGCTGGCCGGAGCAATACGGCAACTTCGCCAAGGGTGGTGCGGCGATGACCTGCGCCTTCTCCAACCTGCCGAAATTCCTCGACAATGCCGGCAACAAGGATTCGGCCGTCACCGGCAAGATCGGCTCGATGCTGCCGCCAGGCCGCGAGATCGACGGCAAGCTGATCAGCCGCTCCGTGCTGTGGTTCTCGCTGACCGGCATGGTCTCGTCGCAGTCGAAGAACCAGGAGGTTGCCTATCTCCTGCTGCAATGGCTGGGCTCGGCCCGTATCTACGCCTGGATGAGTGCCAACCCCGGCGGTTATCTGGACCCGTTCCGGCTTTCGGACTTCTCCGATCCGCTGGTGCGCCAGACCTATCATGCCTACCACATGGACGTTGTGCGCGAGACGGTGGCGCGCACCGTGCCGACCATCAACTATCCCGGCGCGACAGCCTTCCACAATGCGCTCGACGAGAACCTCATGGCGGCGCTGACCAAGGCCAAGACATCGGAGCAGGCGATGGCCGATACGGAGGCGGAGTGGAAGAAGATCGTGCGGCGCACCGGCGAGGACAAACTGCTCGAAGCCATCAAGACCAACAAGGAGGCCTGGCCGACAGTTCTCGACCCGATCGTCTGATCCATCTCCCTGGATCACATCGAAGGAGGGGAGGAGCCTGCTTTTCCCCTCCGCCCACAACGCCACCAGCAAAGCCGCCAGATGAAGCGTTCCGTTCCTTTCCTGATATTCCGCTATGCCGCGATCTTCGCGGCCATGGCGGTGACGCTGGTGCCGATCCTGTGGATGGTATCGATGGCGTTCAAGCCGATCGCCGAATGGTCGGCGACCGGCGCCGACCTGACCTGGTGGCCGAAGAACCCGACGCTCAGCAATTTTCGTTTCGTCTTCGGCGAGTCAACCAACAATTTGATCGTCGCGCTCGACCGTACCGCGCTGAAGCCGATCCTCGCATCGCTGCTGTCGGCGGTTTTCGGCACGGTGATCGCCATGTCGGCGGGCACTGCCGCGGCTTATGGGCTGTCGCGTTTCGGCTCCGGCCAGAACCTGCCGCTGGCGCTGATCCAGCTCAGGATTTTTCCCCCGATGGCGGTCATGATCCCGGTGATGATCATGTGGGCTTTCCTCAACTTCACCGACAGCTGGTGGGGCCTGGCGCTGATCTACGGCATCGTCACCTTGCCGTTCGCCTTCTGGCTGATGAAGACCTTCTTCGACGACATGCCGCGCGAGATCGAGGAGGCAGCGCTTGTCGAGGGCTGTTCGCGGCTGCGCGTCTTCACCCGCATCACGCTGCCGATGATGCGCGCGCCGCTGGCCAGTGCCGCGCTCTTCGTCTTCATCCTCAACTGGTCGGACTATCTGATCGCGCTGCTTCTGACGACGCGCGAATGGGTGACCATCCCGGTCTACATGGCCTCGCTATCCTCCTCGATGACCGGGCAGCTCTATGGCGCCAAGGCGGCGCTTGGCCTGATCGCGGCCGTGCCGCCGGTCATCATGGGCATCGCCATCCAACGCCATCTGGTGCGCGGGTTGACATTCGGGGCGCTCAAGCAATGAGCGCGGTGACTGTCATGACTTCCAAGGATGAGGTGAAAGCCGTCGGAGCAAAGCCGGTTTCGCGCGATGAGGGCGCAAGGCTGGGTTTCCGGCTGACATTGCCTGCGCAGATCCTGGTGCTGTTCATCTCGGCCTTCCCGCTGTTGATGCAGCTCTACATCAGCGTCACCGACTGGTCGCCCCTGTCGGGCACCGGCTGGTGGAACGCCTGGTCGATGTGGAACAGCTTTGCCAACTACACCGATCTCGCCGCCGACGCGCGCTTCTGGAGCGCGCTGAAGCGTACGGCCATCGTCATGATCGTCTGCGTGCCGGCGGAATTCCTGCTTGGGCTGGCGCTGGCGACACTGTTTGCCGACGATTTCCCGGGCAAGCGCGTCTTCTATTCGATCCTGCTGATGCCGATGATGGTGGTGCCTGCCGTGGCCGGCTACATGTTCTTCATGCTGTTCCAGTCGGGCGGCCCGGTGAACGACATCTTGTCGGCGCTCACCGGATCTCCCGTCACCATCGCCTGGCTGTCGGATCCGACTCTGGCGCTGATTGCGGTGATGGTCGCCGACATCTGGCAATGGACGCCGCTGATGTTCCTTATCCTGCTTGCCGGCCTGGTCGGCGTGCCGGAGGACCAGATCAAGGCGGCGACGCTGCTCGGCGCCAATCCGTGGCAGCGCTTCGTCACCATCGTGCTGCCGAAGATGAAGACGATCATCATCATCGCGTTGGCGATCCGGGTGATCGAGAACTTCAAGATCTTCGACACGCTCTACATCATGACCGGCGGCGGTCCAGGCGTCGCTACCGAAACCATCTCGGTCTACATCTACAAGC
>NZ_RZQE01000174.1:0-11110 GCF_004022955.1 Mesorhizobium sp. M7A.F.Ca.US.002.01.1.1
CATCCATGCGTGGCTCGGCTTCGTCGCTGCCTTTGCCGAGGCGGCGACCATCGGCGGCCTCGCCGACTGGTACGCGGTGGTGGCGCTGTTTCGAAGGCCGCTGGGGCTGCCGATCCCGCACACCGCCATTATCCCCGAGAACCAGAACCGCATCGCCGACAATCTCGGCCGCTTCATCGAGGTCAACTTTCTGGCGCCCGAACCGGTGCGTGAAAAGCTTGCCGAGGTCGATTTTTCGGCGCTGGTCGCCGATTGGCTGGCCGATACGGAGCGCGCCGCCGGCCTGTCGCGCTTCATCGTGCGGCTGGTGCCGCAGACGCTTGCGGCGATAGAGCAATCCGGCCTGCGCGGCTTCGTCACCAGCCGCATGCTCGAACAGATCGAAAAGGTGCCGCTGGCGCCGCTGGCCGCCGAACTGCTCTCGGCGCTTACCGATGATCGCCGCCATCAGAAATTGTTCGACGAATTCACCAAGGTGATCGGGCGGTTCCTCAATGACGAAAAAGCGCTGGCAACGATGCGCGAAAAAATCCGCGAGGAACTGCCGTCGCTGTTCAACCTGTTCCGCGCCGACGCCTATCTCCTGAAGAAGATCGTCGCCTCGGCGGGCTCGCTGCTCGACGAAGTGAGGGCCGATCCCGACCACCCGCTGCGCGCCGAATTCGACAGCTTCGCCCAAGGCTTCATCGATAAGCTGAGGACATCGAAACAATACGCCAAACGGGCCGAAAAGCTGAAGCGCGACTTCCTGGGCCGGCCGGAGGTCAAGGGATTGGCCGGCGACATGTGGGCAAGCCTCAGCCAGTTCATCGAGCAGGATGCCAAGGCGCCGAATTCGGTCATCCGTGCGCACCTCGCCAACATGTTCGTCGAGGTCGGCCGGCATCTTGCCGGCGATGCGCAGATCCGGGCCGACATGAACCAGGGGTTCGTGGTGGCGCTGGCGTCGTTCGTGGAGAGCCAGAAGGCCGGCGTGTCGACATTCATCGCCGACCAGGTCAAACGCTGGGACCTCGCGCAACTGACGCGGCTGATCGAGATGAACATCGGCCGGGACCTGCAGTACATCCGCTTCAACGGCATGATCATCGGCGGCCTCGCCGGTGTCGTGCTCTATGTGGCCGAGCGGCTGTTCCTCGTGAATTGATGCGCGGCCAGACTGGCGCTCATTCCTCCGCGTCCGAATGGACTCACGGCACGCGAGTGTTATTCTCCATCCGAGGGTGCCCGCATCCGCGGCAAAGGGGAGCAAACAAGCATGGCAAAACAACCGGAATCCGATTCCTTCATGGACATGTTCGGCAGGTTCGGCCGCGACCTGAAGGTGCCCAATGTCGACGTCGAGGCGATCCTCGCCCATCATCGCAAGAACCTCGAAGCGCTGGAGAAATCTGCACGAGCCGGTGCCGCCGTCGCCACCTCGCTGTTGTCCCGGCAGCGCGAGATGCTGCAGGATACGCTGCGCGAGGTCACCGAGATGGCGCAAAGCTACAGGGCGCCGGGCAATCCGCAGGAACTGATGGCCAAACAGACGGAGTTTGCCAGAAAGTCCTTCGAGGCCGCGTTGAAAAATGCCGGCGAAGTGGCTGAACTGGTCAAGAAATCCGGTGCCGAATCGGTCGACATCCTGCGCACCCGCATCAAGGAGGCGATGGAGGAAATCCGCGCCGGCTACGAGAAGAAGTAGCGGATGTGGCCGGGACCGGTTCATGGCTGCCGGCCGCCCTGAAGCCCGGAAAGCCCGAGTTGGCCTGCGACTGCGCCGGCGGCGTGGCTCGATTGCGGCCGAGATCGACGGAACGGATTCGCGCAGAGCGAATTGACAGAGGCCGTCAGTTCGTGGTCCGGAGGCTCTGGAAGCGATCGGGAAACCAGGAATGAACGAAATACGGCCTAAAACGCCGCCTACCTACGAGCAGTTGAGGACGATGGCCGGGCTGGAACTCGGCGTGTCGGAGTGGACGACGGTCGACCAGAACCGCATCGACCAGTTCGCTGAATGCACCGGCGACCATCAATGGATTCATGTCGACCCTGAAAGGGCGCGGCGGCAAAGCCCGTTCCGCACGACGATCGCGCATGGCTATCTGACGCTGTCGATCATCGGCGCGCTGGCGCTCGGCATGGGCATCGTGCCCGAGAATACGCAGGCCGCCTTCAATTATGGCTTCGACAAAGTACGCTTCCTGGCGCCGGTCAGGGTCGGCGCCCGCATCAGACTGCGCATCACGCTGCTGTCCATGGAGGACAGGGGCCCGGGCCAGTATCTGATGAAGGCGGCCAACACGGTCGAGATCGAAGGCGAGGAAAAGCCTGCCTTGACGGCGGAAACGCTGGTCATGCTCTATGAACGCCGCAAGCGGGCAGGTGCCTGAGCCTGTTTGGAAATTCTACTCTCTGAGCGGTGTGCGCGTCACGAAGCCCTGGATTCTGCGCGGCCTGTGGCGCGGGCCGAGAGCAGTGCGAGGAACAGCGCAGCCAGCGCCAGCACCGTCGCCGTCTGAAAGGTGACCTGCATTCCCCGGGCGGCGGCCTCGGAACTCAGAAGACCAATGCCTTCGTGCCCTTCGGCCGATGCGACGGCGAATATAGCGCCCATCAACGAGGCGCCGGTGATGAGCCCGAGATTGCGCGAAAGGTTGAGCAGACCGGAGACGACGCCGCGCTGACCCGCGTCAACGCCGGTCATGACGGCTGCATTGTTCGACGTCTGGAACAGCGCGTAGCCGATGCAGGTGACGGTGATCGCAACGACATAGCCGGCAATGCCGAATCTGGTCACGGCGAGCGACAGCAGGAACGTGCCTGTCGTGAGGCTGAGCAGGCCTGCGACCATCATCCTATGAGCGCCGAAGCGGTCGGTCAGGCGTCCGGCCACCAACGCCGACAAGGTCGAGACGAGCGGGCCGGTCGACAGCACCGCACCCACCATTGCAGCATCCAGCCCGAGCCCGCGCGACAGGTAGAACGGAGCCACCACCAGCGTCGCCATCATCACCGTGGCGACGACGAGGCTCATGGCGAGACTGGCACTCAGCTGAAGATCGCGGAAGCTGGCAAGCCGGATCAAGGGGTTTTTCACTCTCGCCTGCGCGGCGGCGAAAAGAAAAACGCCGGTGCCGGCGGCGATCAGCAGGCCGATGTTGAGCGTGCCGAAATTGCCTCTGCCCAGCGTCATCGCCAGCGCATAGGCGGCCAACGTCAGGGCCAGCAGGGCGGTGCCCACGACATCGAACGTGCCTCGGTCGAGCCGCGCGGTTTTATTGCGTGCCGGCAGGGCACGCCAGGCAAGAGCGAAGGTGAGCACTCCCAGCGGGACATTGACGAGGAAGATTGCCCGCCAGCCGAAGCCGGTGATCAAAAGGCCGCCGAGCGAGGGGCCAAGTGTCGTGCCGATCGCGGACATGGCGCCGAGCAGGCCCATGGCGCCGCCGATTCTGTCTTTGGTCACGGTTTCGGCGACGAAGGCCAGCGTCAGCGCCATCATCAGCGCTGCGCCAAGTCCCTGCACGGCGCGTGCGGCAATCAGCAGCCAGAGTGTCGGCGCCAGGCCGCAGAGCACCGATGCGGACGTGAACAGCGCGATGCCCCCAAGCAGCAACGGTCGGCGCCCGAACATGTCGGCCAGCCGGCCGACGCTGACGATCAGTGTGGTGATGGCGAGGAGATAGGCCAGAACAACCCATTGCACGGCTTGGAACGTCGCGCCGAAATTCTGCATCAGCGACGGCAGCCCGACGCTGGCAATGCTGGTTCCCAGCGACGACAGCAGTGTGGCGAGCGACAGGCTTGCCAACGCCCAGCCGGCGGATTGCATCCGTGGTGGCGCCGATGTCAGCGCGTCCGGATTTTGCTCAGCGATTGCCACGGCGGTCTCCTTCCATCAGTCCCACAACCGGAACTGCTGGAGATCTAGTTCCTTGGCCAATGTGGCGGAAGGCGCAGCATTTGCATCTTATTCGTGCGTTTGGCGCCATATCATGTCATGATCTGCCGATGACATCACCCGATCTCAACTTACTGTTCGCTCTCGACGTCCTGCTGACCGAAGGCAGCGTGGCGCGCGCCGCCAGCCGCCTACGCCTCAGCCCTTCGGCGATGAGCCGCACGCTGGCGCGACTGCGCCAGGCGACGGGCGATCCGCTGCTGGTTCGCGCCGGTCGAGGCCTTGTGGCGACGCCGCGTGCGGAAGAACTGCGACAGCAGGTAGGCCGTGTCGTCCAGGATGCGGAGGCGATCCTGCGCCCTGCCACCTTGCTCGATCTCCCGAACCTGGACAGGGTCTTCACGCTGCGCACCAATGAGAGCTTCGTCGAAGAGTTCGCACCTCGTCTCGTTGCCCGTATCCAGGCCGATGCGCCCGGCGTGCGGCTGCGCTTTGCACCGAAGTCCGACCGGGACGTCATGTCGCTGCGCGACGCGGCGATCGATCTGGACATAGGCGTCGCTGGCGAGACCGGCCCGGAGGTGCGCATCCAGGCGTTGCTTCGCGACCGCTTCATCGGCGCTGTGCGAACGGGCCATCCCTTGACCGAGGGCGCGGTGACGCCTGAGCGCTATGCCGCAGGCCGACACATCAGCGTTTCACGGCGTGGCCGCGAGAAAGGGCCGATCGACGAGGCTTTGAACCGGCTCGGGCTGCGGCGGACCGTCGTGTGCATGGTTTCCGGTTTCTCGGCAGCCCTTGCCATGGCCCGCACATCAGACCTGATCGCCAGCGTTCCGGAGCGGCATACCGAGGGCGCACGCGCCGGCATGCGCAGTTTTCCCCTGCCGGTTGCCACCGCGGAAGTCACTATCTCCATGCTCTGGCATCCGCGCCTCGATGCCGATCCGGCGCAACGCTGGTTGCGCGACTGTGTGCGGGAGGTGTGTGCGGCGTCGCGCTGACAACGATGAGAAGCCTGCGCCAACCGCCCAGGCTTCTCATCTGTCCAGTCTATTCGGTTTGGCGTTTCTGCAAATGCCTCAGTGCGCTTAGTGTGAGCGTCGCCATGACCGAACAGTAGGCGACCAGCGGCCACGCCGTGTCTCCGCCGAGCAGGACGACGAACAACGTGCCGAAGATGCCGACGACAAGGCTCTGGATGCAGAAGTAGAGTGCGACTGCGGTTCCCGCGACATCGCCAAACGCCTCGAGTGCACCGTTTGCGGTGACTGAGACGATGAAGACGATACCCACGGCAACGACCCACATCGGCAAGATAAATGTCGCGAAGGACGGCTGTGCGAACAGTTGCCCCACTGCCAATAGCGCCGCGCCGAACAGCAGCATCGCCATGCCCCTGATGGCACTGCCGGCGATGCCCCAGCTTGCAATGAACCTTCTGGCGAAGCGGGTGGTGACGATCATCACCAGCGCCGCGGTGGCGAAAGCTAGACTGAAGCCGAACTGTGAAAAACCGGCGCGATCCATGAGCACCCGTGGCGCAGTCGAAAAGAACACGAAGAAGGCGCCCATGGCGGCACTGAATGCAAGCGTGTAGGTCCAGAAGGCAAGACTGGAGAGAATGGGTCGAAGCGCCATTCGCCTGGTATCGCCATTCGAGGGGCGGGTTTCGTGCCATTTCGGCCATGCGTTGAGGGTAGCTGCCGTGGCCAGGACTCCGAGCGTCAGGAAGATCGCCCGCCAGCCGAAATTGTCGGCAATCAACGCACCGGCAACCGGCCCCAACGCCGGCACGAAAGCCAACATCGAGCTGAACAGGCCGTAAATGACGGCACTTTCGGCTCTTTGCGCATAGGCGTCGCGAACCGTTGCGAAGGTTGCAACGAGAATGGCGGACGCACCAATGGCCTGCACGACGCGCAGGACGACGAAGACAGCGGCCAGCGAGGTGCTGGCGAGCAGAAAGGAAGCGCCTGAAAACAAAAGCGCGCCACCGATCAGCACCGGGCGCCTGCCGATCCTGTCGGAAATCGGGCCGAAGACGACTTGGCCGAGCCCAAGACAGATCATGTAGAGGCTCAGCGTCAGCTGGATGACATCAGGCGATGTCTCGAGGATCCCCGGCATCGCCGGGACAATCGGGAGGTAGATGTCCATGGCCAGCGAGGCCAGGATGTCGAAGGGCGCCATCAGCATCATGGCTGCTGGCAGGGAAGTGGTCCATGTCGGGTTTTTTGGAAAAGGCATGATTGAACATCCGCTCAAATGGCTACATTTGGCGGCGATCTGCCGTTCTCAATGAAGATGGGAAATGACGGGCCGCCGCAACAACGAAGTGCTGTTGCGGCCTACTTGTCTGCTGACTTGCTGGTTCCCATAAACGCTATCCCGGAAAATGATGGCGCGAATATTCTCTCGAGTGCGCTCCCGTTTCCCTAGCAGCCGAAGGTTGCACAGGCAACAGGATCAGCTTGATGCGCGTCAACGCGCCATCGCCGCCTCGAGCACCCTGAAAATCCGCTCGTCCGCGCATTGGGCAACGTTGAAGCGCAGGAAACGGCCAGCCGTTCCGGACAGGCTGAATGCGTTGCCGGGCGCCAGCACGATGTTGTCGGCCAGAGCGCGGCGGGCGACTTCGGCCGCATCGACGCCGTCCGGCAGGCTGCACCACAGGAAGAGGCCAGCCGGCTGGTCGATCCACGGCGTGATGCCGATCGCTTTCAGGTGGGCGGCCGTCTCGCCCATGGCGCGCGCAAGCTTCGCGCGCAGCAAATCCATGTGCTTGCGGTAGCTGCCGTCCTTCAGCAACGTCAGCACCAGTTCGGCTGCGAGCCGGCCGCCGCCGAAGGTCGTGGCGATCTTGAGGTCGGTCAGGGGCTCGATCCAGTCGTGCGGTGCGGCGATGAAGCCGCAGCGAACCGATGCCGACAGTGTCTTGGAGAAGCTGCCGATATGGACAACGCGGTTGAGACCATCGAACGCCGCCAGCCTGGGGGCGGGCGCATGTTCGAAATCGGCGAAGATGTCGTCCTCGACAATGGTCAATTGCGATTGATCGGCGAGTTTCAGCAGCCGGTGCGCGGTGACTGGCGACAGCACCGCGCCGGTCGGATTGTGGATGCCGGAATTGGTGATGTAGAGGCGTGGCCGATGCTCGGCCAACGCCTGCGCGAACAGATCGATATCCGGCCCCGACGGCGTGTAGGGAACGCTGACGACCTTGGCCCGGTGAGCGCGCAACAGGGCGTGGAAGTTGAAGTAGCAGGGGTCGTCGACCAGCACGGTGTCGCCGGGCTCGATCAGGAACCGGCACAGGAGGTCGATGGCCTGCGTACCTGATTCCGTCAGCATGATCTGCTCGGGCGAGGCCTCGATGCCATGCCCGGCCATGCGCCGCGCCAGCAATTGCCGCAGCGGTGGCAGGCCGAGCGGCGTGCCGTAATCGGCCAGTGCGACATCGTCGGCACGCGCCACCGTGCGCAGCGCCCGGCGCAGCCCTGCCTGTGGCATCCATGAAGCGGGCAGCCAGCCACAGCCGGGCTTCAGCATGTCATCGCCGGCCTCCAGGGACTGTCGCGAGATCCAGAGCGGATCGACGGCGCGGTCGAGGCGGGGGCCGATTTCGGCCAGCGACAGCGGCGCCAGCGATCCGGCGGCATAGAAGCCGGAGCCCGGCCGCGAGCGGATCGCGCCTTCGGCGGCGAGCCGCTCATAGGCTTCGACCACGGTGGATTTGGACACTCGCATGGATTTGGCAAAGGCGCGGATCGACGGCAATTGCCCTCCCGGCGTCAGGCTGCGCGCCGCGATCCGCTGGCGGATCGTCGCCATGACGCCTTCGACCAGCGTACCGCCGCTCTCGCTTCCTGTAGTCTGCTTGTCCATCCGTACTGCTCTGCTGACCATGACAGTTTTGCATAATTGTACCGCATTGTCTCTGGCGATACTACCGGCTCCGCGCGATACGGAGCCGACAAACGGAGCATACGATGGACAAGACCGCGAGTGGCTGGATGAATGGATTCATCGGCGTGTTGATCTTCAGCGGCTCGCTGCCGGCGACGCGGGTGGCGGTCAGGGAATTCGATCCGACATTCCTGACCTCGGCCCGAGCGGCGATTGCCGGCTTGCTTGGCCTTGCGCTGCTGCTCCTGTTTCGGCAGAAACGCCCGGAGCGCGGCGATCTGCTGTCGCTGGTGATCGTGGCACTTGGCGTGGTTGTCGGCTTTCCCTTGCTGACCGCGCTGGCGCTGAAGCACGTCACCACGGCCCATTCCATTATCTTCGTCGGCCTGCTGCCGCTGGCCACTGCGATATTCGGGGTGCTGCGCGGCGGCGATCGGCCGCGCCCGGCGTTCTGGTTGTTTTCATGCATAGGCAGTGCGCTGGTCGCGGGCTTTGCGCTGACGCAAGGCGTGACGGCCTCGCCGGTCGGCGACGGTCTGATGCTGGCTGCCATCATCGCCTGCGGCCTCGGCTATGCCGAGGGCGCCGCGCTGTCGCGCAGGCTCGGCGGCTGGCAAGTGATCTGCTGGGCGCTGGTGCTGTCGCTGCCGGTCATGCTGGTGCTGACGCTGATGACCATGCCGCCGTCGTTCGACGGCGTCGGCGTCAGTGCGTGGATGGGGCTTGCCTATGTCTCGCTGTTCAGCATGCTGATCGGCTTCGTGTTCTGGTATCGCGGGCTGGCGCAAGGCGGCATCGCCGCGGTCGGACAGTTGCAGCTGCTGCAGCCATTCTTCGGACTGGCACTGGCAGCGACGCTGCTGCACGAGCAGGTCAGCCCGCTGATGGTGGTCGTTACGCTTGGCGTCGTGCTTTGCGTCGTAGGCGCCAAGCGATTCGCAAAGCAGGAATTGCCACGACGCGCGATCGCCTGACGACGGTGCCGTCCTCGCCTAAAACTTCGTGACCACCCCAATCCCAATGCCCTCGAAGCCGCCCATCGCCATCAAGGCTGCGGGCGCCTCGTCGAGGCTGATCCTCTTGCCGACCAGCAGTTCGGGCTTCAGCTTGCCGTGGCGGATCATCTCCATCATCGCGGGGTAGCGATAGGCCTGCATGCCGTGACTGCCGAGGATTTCGAGTTCGAAGGCGATCACCTTGTCCATCGGCACCTGCGGCCGGGCGTGTTCGCCCAACATCAGGCCGACCTGCACATGGCGGCCGCGCCGACGCAGATTGGCGATCGAGTTGAACGAGGTGGTCGGGTGGCCGAGCGCGTCCATCGACATATGCGCGCCGCCATTGGTGATCTGCTTGACCGCCTTGACCACGTTCGGCGTCGTAGATGCATTGATGGTGGCGACGGCGCCGATCTTTTTGGCGAAATCCAGTTTCTCGTCGGTGAGATCGATGGCGATGACATTGGCGCCCATGGCGCTGGCAATCATAATCGCCGACAGGCCGACGCCGCCGCAGCCATGCACCGCGACCCATTCGCCCGGCTTCACCCGGCCCTGGTCGACAATGGCTCGAAACGAAGTGACGAAGCGGCAGCCGAGGCTGGCGGCGGTGGCGAATTCCATCTCGTCGGGCAGGCGCACAAGATTGGTGTCGGCATGTTCGATGGCGACATATTCGGCAAACGAGCCCCAGCCGGTGAAGCCAGGCTGTGTCTGGTGCTCGCAGACCTGGTGATTGCCCGAATTACACTCGAAGCAGCGGCCGCAGCCGACGGCGAACGGCACTGTGACGCGCTCGCCGGCCTTCCAGCGCGTGACCTGCTTGCCCGCGGCGACGACGATGCCGGCAAGTTCGTGGCCCGGCACGTGCGGCAGCGTGATGCCTTCGTCATGACCCATCCAGCCATGCCAGTCGCTGCGGCACAGACCGGTCGCCTCGACCTTGATGACGACGCCATCGGCTGCCGGCTTCGGATCAGGAACGGTCTGGATCCTCGGCGCTTCGCCGAATTTCTCGAAGACGACGGCTTTCATCGGCAACACCACCTTTCACACGGCCTGCGGGAAACGATAGCCGATTCCCTATCCGGTCAAGCGAAAATCGATTCCGCCAGCCATACTGTTCCGGTGCCGACGCTACGCAGATGACGCCTTATTCCGCGTCGATCTGGTTCTGGGGCGCCGCTTTCTGGAAGGCCGGCAGCGCCATGCAGGCGGCGTTGATGCGCGCGATCGTCGGGTAGGGCGTCAGATCGACGCCAAAGCGGGCATTGCTGGCAATCTGTGCGGCGAGGCAGATGTCAGCCAGACCCGGCGCGTCGCCATGGCAGAATGTTCCGGTCTCCGCCGACAAGGCCAGGATCTTTTCAAGCGGCTGAAAGCCCTCGTTCACCCAGTGGCGGAACCAGTTGACGACGTCCTCGTCGCCGGCGCCGAACAGCGTGCGCAGCGAGGTCAGCACGCGCAGATTGTTCACCGGGTGGATGTCGCAGGCGATCATCTGCGCCAGCATTCTGACCCGTGCCCGACCGGCCGCATCCCCTGGCAATAGCGGTGGTTCCGGGCTGGTCTCGTCGAGGAATTCGATGATCGCCAGCGATTGCGTCAGCAGCGTGCCGTCGCCGAGCACCAGCGCCGGCACCAGCCCTTGCGGATTGACCGCGAGATAGGCTGGTTCGAGGTGCTCGCCATGGCGCAGATGATGCGGGATATAGTCGTAGCTCAGCCCCTTCATCTCCAGCGCGATCCGCACCCGGTAGGAGGTGGAGGAGCGATAGTAGTTGTGCAGGACGAGTTTGCTCATGCGCTCACTTCGGCTGGCCGATGGTTATTTCGATGGTGCCGATGCCGTCGACGCCGCCGGTCATCGTGTCGCCGGGGCCAACCGCGCCGACGCCTGCTGGCGTACCGGTGAAGATCAGGTCGCCGGGCTCGAGCTCCATCGCCTCGCTGCAGATCGACACGATATCCGGTATCGGCCAGATCAGTTCGGCGAGGTCGGCATCCTGCCTGACCTTGCCGTTGACGGCGAGCCAGATGCGGCCCTTCTGTGGGTGGCCGGATTCGTGCGCTTGCACCAACGGGCTGCAAGGGGCGGAGCGGTCGAAGGCCTTCGACCAGTCCCAGGGCCGGGCGGCCTTCTTGGCCTCGTCCTGCAGGTCGCGGCGGGTGAGGTCGATGCCGACGCCGTAGCCCCAGACATGGTCCAGCGCCTTGTCGCGGGGAATGCGGAAGCCGGCTTTGCCGATCGCGGCCACCAGTTCGATCTCGTGGTGCAGATTGGCCGTCAGCGGCGGGGAGGGGGGAGCGGGGGCGG
>NZ_RZQE01000175.1:0-11036 GCF_004022955.1 Mesorhizobium sp. M7A.F.Ca.US.002.01.1.1
CTCGTAATGGTGCATGACGCCAAGCGGATAGTTGGTCATTTCCATGTGCAGCCGGGCAAGATTTCGCCAGGTGCCGCCGACGGCGTAGAAGGGCCTGCCCTGCCCGCCTTTCAACAGCTTGGCCTTCGCCAGTTCGTCACGCGCGATCCTGGCCGCCTGGGTCAGCGAGTTCTTCGCCATGTCCTGCAGGCGCAGGCCGCCCAGCGGCAGCGTGATGCCGTCGCCGATCGCCTCGCCGCTGACATCGACCAGTTCGAGGCTGCCGCCGCCCAGATCGCCGGCGATGCCATCGGCCGGATGGAAACCGGAAATGACGCCGAGCGCGGAATAGTACGCTTCCTGACGACCGCTGATCACTCGGATCTCGGTCTTCAGCACATCCTCGGCGCGGTGGATGAAATCGGGGCCGTTGACCGCCTCGCGGGCCGCCGCGGTCGCCAGCACATACATCTGCTCGGCGCCGGCCTGGTCGGAAAGCGCACGAAAGCGGCGGAACTCTTCCATCGAGCGCGTTACCGCCTCGGGGTCGAGCTTGCCGGTCGAAACGATGCCGCGGCCGAGACCGGCCAGCATCTTTTCGTTGAACAGCATGGTCGGCGAGCGCGCCAGCCCCTCATAGACGACGAGACGGATCGAGTTCGATCCGATGTCGATGATGGACAGCGGTCGGCGGTCCTGCAGCCGGCCCTGAGAATCAGACAGCATCAGCCGGACGCTGCGGCGTTCTTCTTGCGGCGCTTGAACTGCGCGATGCGCTTGGGCGCATGCGACTTCAGCGCGTCACCCCGTCCCGACAGGCTCGGATTGGTCATGAAATATTCCTGCGCGTTGAACGGTTCCTCGCCCTCCTCCAGCACGACGCGCCGGGAGGTTCCATCAGCCAATACGTCGAAACTTTGCTGATTGTCCATAATGTTGCCCAGCATGATCTGGCCAAGGATCTGTTCATGCACAGTTGGATTGGTGATCGGCACCATGGTTTCGACGCGGCGGTCGAGATTACGCGGCATCAGGTCGGCCGAGGAGATGTAGACGATCGCCTCGTCCGACGGCACGCCGAAACCATTGCCGAAACAATAGATGCGGCTGTGCTCGAGAAAACGGCCGACGATCGATTTTACGCGGATGTTTTCCGACAGGCCCGGAACCTGCGGCCGCAGGCAGCAGATGCCGCGCACGACAAGGTCGATCTCGACGCCGGCGCGGCTGGCATCGTAGAGCGCGTCGATGATGATCGGATCGACGAGGGCGTTCATCTTCATCCAGATGCGCGCCGGTTTGCCTTGCACCGCGTAGGCAATCTCGTCGGCAATGTGCTTCAGGATGCGGCTTCTCAGCGTGAACGGCGAGATCGCCAACCGCATTTCGTCCGTCGGCTCGGCATAGCCGGTGATGAAATTGAACAGCTGGGCGACATCGCGGGCAATCGTCGGATCTGTGGTGAAGAAGGACAGGTCGGTGTAGATGCGTGCGGTGACCGGATGGTAGTTGCCGGTGCCGAGGTGCACGTAATTGCGCAGCTTGCCGTCCTCGCGCCGCACCACCAGCGACATTTTCGCATGTGTCTTCAGTTCGAGAAATCCGAACACCACCTGCACGCCGGCCCGCTCCAGGTCGCGCGCCCAGCGGATGTTGGCTTCCTCGTCGAAACGCGCCTTGAGCTCGACCAGCGCGGTGACCGACTTGCCGGCCTCGGCCGCGTCGACCAGCGCGCGCACGATCGGGCTGTCGTTGGAGGTGCGGTAAAGCGTCTGCTTGATCGCCACCACCTCCGGATCGGCCATTGCCTGGCGCAGGAACTGCACCACCACATCGAAGGATTCGTAAGGGTGATGGACGACGATGTCCTTCTCGCGGATGGCGGCGAAACAATCGCCGCCATGCTCGCGGATGCGCTCGGGAAAACGCGGATTGTAGGGCGTGAATTTCAGGTCGTCGCGGGGAACGGCGACGATCTCGGAAATCTGGCTGAGCGCCAATGGACCGGTCAAGACGCTGATGCGGCTGGACGACACGCCAAGCTCGCCGGCGACGAAATCGCGCAATTCGCCAGGCATCAGCCTGTCGAATTCGATGCGGATCACCGATCCGCGCCGACGCCGCTTCAGCGCCGTTTCGAACAGGCGCACGAGGTCCTCGGACTCCTCCTCGACCTCGATATCGCTGTCACGGATGATGCGGAACGTGCCGGAGCCCTTGACCTCGTAGCCGGGGAAGAGCTTGCCGATATAGAGGCCGACAGCCTCTTCCAGCGGGATGAAGCGGACATGATGCTTGCGGTCCGGCAGACGGATGAAGCGCTTCAGCGCCACCGGCAGGCGCAGCAGCGCGCTCATCTCCTCGCCGTTCTTGCGATGGCGCAATTGCAGCGCCATCGAGAAGCCGAGATTGGGGATGAACGGGAACGGATGCGCCGGGTCGATCGACAGCGGGGTCAGCACCGGGAAAACCTGTTCCTGGAAATGGTCTTCCAGCCAGATTTTCTCGTCCTTGGTCAGCGCATCGCGGGTGATGCTCTCGATGCCTTCCTTGTTGAGCAGCACGGTGAGCGCCGAAAGGCTCTTCTGCTGGTCTTCCTGCAGCCGCTCGACCTCACGCAGCAGCTGTTCGAGCTGCTGTTCGGGGGTGCGGCCGTCGGGGCTCTTCAGCGTGATGCCCTCGCGCACCTGGCCGGCAAGACCGGCGACTCGGACCATGAAGAACTCGTCGAGATTGGCGGCCGAGATCGACAGGAAGCGGACGCGCTCCAGCAGCGGATGAATGAGGTTCAGCGACTCCTCGAGAACGCGCCGGTTGAACTGCAGCCAGGAAAACTCGCGGTTGACAAACCGGTCCGGGTTGCCGCCTTCCGGGCGAGCCACCTCGACATCCACGAATTCGTTCTGCACCGGCTTCAGTTCGTTCATGATTCCCGCTCTTCCACACCCGCTCAAGCCGGCTAGCCAGTCACTCTAGCGACCCATGGTCCCTCCCGGAAACCGAAATCGGTTTTCGGGCCATGGGTTAACCGGCTTAACTTATCCTCTGACAGGCTTTTGCGACAGTTTGATTTCATCGAACTTGCAAAGAGGCCTGATATGATCCAGATGCAGACGAGACTGCGTTAAGGAGACGACGATGGCAGGCGGTTCCATTCCCCATTTTCAGAACGATGCGGGCTATCCGGCAATCGACATCGGCGTGAAGGAATTCATGTGCACGGGCGCCAATCCGCCTTTCGACCACCCGCATGTGTTTCTGGACATGGGCGACGACAATGAAAAAGTCTGTCCCTATTGCTCGACGCTCTACCGCTATTCGCCGAAGCTGAAGGCGACGGAAACGCTGCCGGCCGGATGCATCTACATCGAACAGGCCGCCTGAGACTTTCGCGACCAGCCCGATGAACGACACGCGTTCCCGGCAAATTGTCGTCGCCGGGGCCGGTGTCGCCGGATTGACCGCAGCCCTTGCATTCGCCTCGCGCGGCTACGCGGTTCGGGTGTTCGAACAGGCGCAGCGCCTGGAAGCTGCCGGCGCCGGCATCCAGCTCTCTCCAAACGCGACGCGCATCCTTCGCCAGCTTGGCGTGCTCGACCGGCTGCTGCCGGCAGCGGTGCGGCCGCAAGCCGTGGTGTTGAAGAAGGCCGCGACCTTGCGCGAACTGGCGCGCGTGCCGCTGGGGCAAGCCGCCGAAACCCGCTGGCAAGCACCCTATCTCGTCGCGCACAGGGCCGATCTGCAGAGCGCATTGACCGCGCGCGTTGCCGAGGTGCCGGATATCCATCTCACCACCGGCGCGCGCATCGGCGACGTTGCCTCCGGCCCGCATGGCATCACGGCGACGGCCGAGATCGACGGCAAGACCATCGAGGCGGAGGGCTTCCTGCTGGTCGGGGCCGATGGCGTCTGGTCATCGGTGCGCGCACTTGTCGATTCGGCCAAGGGCTCGCCAAGAAACCATTTCTCCGGCGAACTGGCCTGGCGCGCCACGGTCGCGGCCGGCAGCGCCGCCGGTCGGAGCTTTGCCGCCATCGGCGCCAGGGACTGCGTCACCACCTTCCTGCATCCTGGCTTCCATATGGTGGCCTATCCCGTCAGCAAGGGTGCGGCCTTCAATCTCGCGGCCTTCACCAGGGGCGACCGCATTGCCGAGGGCTGGTCCGGCAACGCCGACGCCGGGATCCTGACCCGAGCCCTGCGCGGCACCGCGACAGAACTTGCCCGTCTGGTCGAGCAGGCCGGCCCGTGGACCGCATGGCCGATCCACACTGTTGACCCGCAACAGCCCTGGACAACACCGAACGGCATCGCGCTGATCGGCGACGCCGCGCATGCGATGACCCCATTCGCAGCGCAAGGTGCGGCCATGGCGATCGAGGATGCGGCGACGCTTGCCGACATCATCGCCGACTTCCCTGCCGACCCCCTGGCCGCACTTGCCGTCTGGGAACAGTCACGGCGGCCGCGTGTCGCGCAGGTCACCCGACGCGGCGCTGTCAACCGGCTGGCCTGGCATGCCTCGGGTCCAGTGGCGATTGCGCGCAATGTGTTCCTGAAGGCGCGCTCGTCGGAAAAACTCGCGGCGGATCTGGACTGGCTTTATGGGTGGCGGGCTCCTTAGAATGCTTACATCGGTCGACCTTGACGTAATGGCAATTTGTAGTTACACTTTTGTAGTCAACGAGGCGCAAATTGCGATTTGAATGGGACGCCGAAAAGGCGAAATCCAATTTCCGTAAGCATGGCGTAAGCTTCGACACCGCCGTTCGCGTTTTCGCCGATCCTTTCGCGCTATTGGAGCATGATCGAATTGAAGGGGGCGAATATCGTTGGCAGACAACCGGCTTGGTTGAGACCGCATTGGTATTGCTGGTTGCACACGCAGATCGAGAGGAAGACGGGATCGAGGTGATCCGCATCATTTCAGCGCGGCGAGCTACGTCCAAAGAGAAAAGGCATTATGCGCAAAATCGTTCGATATGAATTCGACCCGGCCAATCCGCCTCCTCTGACAGAAGCACAGAAAGCGGAGATCGCGGCTTTGAAAGCGCGACCAGAGGATGATGTCGACACGAGCGATATTCCCGAATTGACCGAGGAATTCTGGCAGAACGCCGTCCGAAATCCTTATTTCAAGCCGGTCAAGCAACAACTGACCCTGCGTCTCGATTCTGACCTCGTCGCCTGGTTCAAAAGGCGCGCACCGGATGGTCGCGGCTACCAGAGTGCAATCAACAGAGCGCTTCGAGAATATGTGTCCAAACAGGATCGCAAGGCCGGCTGATCGCCGGAATGGCCTTCAATTATAAAGCCGCATCGACAGGCCGAGCGATACAGGCAGCGGGTTCCACCAGCCGGTGCGCAAGCCTGCGGTGCGCAAGGCGGCCGCCGTCCAGGTGTTGCAGCCGATCAGTGCGTTGAAATGGCCGTTGGCTTCGTAGAAGCCGTCGAACCTGGAATAGGCCGCGTCCGGAACGAGGATCGGGCCTTCCGGTCCGCGCTGGAAACTCGCATCGATGAAATCGAGCAACGCCGCGAACCGGTCCTCTGTGATGTCGAACCCCGCGATGTCAGGACGCGGTTCGAGGATGTCACCGGCGACATCGACATGCATGACCGACGAGTCGAGGGTCAGTGCCTTCATCACCGGTACCGCCTTCAGCTCGGACCATGTCGGCGTCTCCAGGTAGAAGGCGCGACCGCCCCAGCCGAAGACGATGTAGCGGACCTCCGGCCTGTCGGCCGGTATGCCGGCGTCGACCAGGAAGTGGAAACGCCGGCGCACGGCATCGTCGACCGGGATGGCGATATCGGTGTGGATCGGATTGTTCAGCACCAGGATGTGGCGCGTCGCTGCGGGCATGGCGGCGGCCGCCGGCCACAGCGGCCGCGGCACGAGGGTGCCCGTCGTCACGGCGAGAGCGACGACAATCAACAGAAGGCCTAGAAAACGTCCCAGTCTCTTCATGAAAAGCGGCTCTGCAAAAGCGCTCCAGCGCGACAGGAACGGTCGCCTGTTATCCCATACGCAAAAGAGCCCGGCAGTGTTTCAGCCGGGCTCCTCGCAAACATCGAAAGGCCTAGTGCAGGATCTGCGACAGGAACAGCTTCGTGCGCTCGTGGCGCGGGTGGTCGAAGAACTCGGCCGGCGTGTTCTGCTCGACGATCTGGCCCTGGTCCATGAAGATCACCCGGTTGGCGACCTTGCGGGCAAAACCCATCTCGTGGGTGACGCACAGCATGGTCATGCCTTCTTCGGCAAGGCCAACCATGGTCTCCAGCACTTCCTTGATCATCTCCGGATCGAGCGCCGAGGTCGGCTCGTCGAACAGCATGATGCGCGGGTTCATGCACAGCGAGCGGGCAATCGCCACACGCTGCTGCTGGCCGCCGGAAAGCTGGCCGGGATATTTGTTGGCCTGTTCCGGGATCTTGACGCGCTTGAGGAAATGCATGGCGATTTCCTCGGCCTGCTTCTTCGGCGTCTTGCGCACCCAGATCGGCGCCAGCGTGCAGTTCTCCAGGATGGTCAGATGCGGGAACAGGTTGAAGTGCTGGAACACCATGCCGACCTCGCGGCGCACCTCGTCGATCTTCTTGAGATCGTTGGTCAATTCCTTACCGTCGACGATGATCTTGCCCTTCTGGTGCTCCTCCAGGCGGTTGATGCAGCGGATCATGGTCGATTTGCCGGAGCCGGAGGGGCCGCAGATGACGATGCGCTCGCCGCGCATCACTTTCAGGTTGATGTCCTTCAGCACATGGAACTCGCCATACCATTTGTGCATGGCGATGATGTCGATGGCGACATCGGTCGTCGAAATCTGCATCTTGGCGGCGTTGACCTTGATCTCTTCTGCGCTGACGGCATTTTCGGTGGCCATGAGAGGGATCCCCTTGTTCTTTTGTTGTTGGTAATGATGCCTGTCGTTACCCCAAAACCGCTATACACTTTTGGGCGACATGCATTCAGCGTTTGTGGCCGGTGTCGAGCCGGCGTTCGGTGTACATTGAATAGCGCGACATGCCGAAGCAGAACAGCCAGAAGACGAAGGCCGCGAAGATCAGGCCAGACCTCGCCGTCTGCGCGGTTGCCCAGTTTGCATCGGAAAAATTCTGTTTGACGATGCCGAGCAGGTCGAACATCGAGATGATGATGACCAGGCTGGTATCCTTGAACATGCCGATGAAGGTGTTGACGATGCCCGGGATGACCAATTTGAGCGCCTGCGGCATGACGATGAAATACATCTTCTGCCAATAGCCGAGACCGAGCGAATCGGCACCTTCATACTGGCCCTTGGGGATCGCCTGCAGGCCGCCGCGCACCACTTCGGCCATATAGGCGGCGGCAAACAGCGACACGCCGATCAAAGCGCGCAGGAACTTGTCGAACGAAACGCCCTCCGGCAGGAACAGCGGCAGCATGACGCTGGCGAAGAACAGCACGGTGATCAGCGGGATGCCGCGCACCGTCTCGATGAAGACGACGCACAGCGTCTTGATGATCGGCATCTTGGAACGGCGGCCGAGCGCCAGCACGATGCCGAGCGGCAGCGACACGGCAATGCCGACGAAGGACAGGCTGAGCGTTACCAAGAGCCCGCCCCAAAGCGAGGTCTCGACATGCGGCAGGCCGAACATGCCGCCGACCAGCAGGACGAAGGCGACGATCGGCAGCACGAAGAACAGCAGAACCGCATTCAGCCCTTTGCGTGGCACCTTCGGCATCAGCATCGGCACCAGCAGCGCCACGAACAGGATGGCGACCAGGATCGGCCGCCAGCGCTCCTCGATGGGATAGCGGCCGAGCATGAACTGGCCAAACTTGGCATTGACGAAAGCCCAGCAGGCGCCGGTCCAGCCATCCGGCTGGATGCCGCCTTGCGCCACCGTGGCGCATACGGTCCGGTCCGGCCCCGTCCACACGGCGTTGATGAACGCCCAATTGATGATTTGCGGCAGGATCATCGCCACCAGGGCGATGCCGACGATTGTCAAAATGGTGTCGCCGGTAGACGCGATCAGGTTCTTGCGCACCCATGCGCCGAGGCCGGTGACGCTGGCGGGCGCCGGCTGCGCCAGCACCATTTCGGTGCGCACCCAGGACATATCATGTTCTTGCATGTCCTTACCTCACCTCTCCACCAGCGCCATCTTGGCGTTGAACCAGTTCATCACAAGCGAGGTCAGAAGGCTGATGGCGAGATAGATCACCATCATGATCACCACGCCTTCGACGGCCTGGCCGGTCTGGTTCAGCACTGTCCCGGCGGTCGCCGTCAGGTCCGGATAGCCGATGGCGATGGCCAGCGACGAGTTCTTGGTCAGGTTGAGATACTGGCTGGTCAGCGGCGGAATGACGATGCGCATGGCCTGCGGCACGACGACCAGCCGCAGGATCGATCCGGACCGCAATCCCAACGCACCGGCGGCTTCCGTCTGGCCCGCGCTGACACCCCTGATGCCGGCACGCACGATCTCGGCGATGAAGGCGGCGGTATAGCAGGACAGCGCCAGATAAAGCGACAGGAACTCCGGCCGGACCTGAAAGCCGCCGGTCAGGTTGAAAGTCGACTGCTTGGGGTAGTCGAAGCTCAGGGGAAAGCCGCTCAGCGCATAGGCGAGCAGCGGCAGCCCGACGATCAGCGCCGCGGATGTCCAAAACACCGGAAATTGCTGGCCGGTCGCAATCTGCCGTTGCCGCGCCTTGCGCGCGACGAACCACGCCATGGCGATGCCGACGAGCAGGGCGACGAAGATCAGCCATGAACCGTCGCCCCATACGGCGCGTGGAAAATAGAAACCGCGCTGGTTGAGAAAGGAGCCGAACGGCAAATTGATGCTGTCGCGTGGCGCCGGCAGTACGGCCAGCACGCCGGAATACCAGAAGAAGATGACCAGCAGCGGCGGGATGTTGCGGAAGACCTCGACATAGACGGTGCAGATCTTCCTGATCAGCCAGTTCTTCGAGAGCCGGCC
Source organism: Mesorhizobium sp. M7A.F.Ca.US.002.01.1.1 (assembly GCF_004022955.1). Classification (NCBI taxonomy): domain Bacteria; kingdom Pseudomonadati; phylum Pseudomonadota; class Alphaproteobacteria; order Hyphomicrobiales; family Phyllobacteriaceae; genus Mesorhizobium; species Mesorhizobium sp. M7A.F.Ca.US.002.01.1.1. The sequence continues at coordinate 8,965 of NZ_RZQE01000175.1, forward strand.
GATGCCGATGACGAAGCCGATGATTGTCGCGGTGATGATGCCGACGATAGCGACGATGACCGTGTTGAGGAGGCCGACCAGAATGGCGCGGCCATAGGTCGAATCCGACGAATAGGCGATCGCGCTCTCGCTGATATCGAAGCCGGCGCGGCCCTTGAGGAAGCCGAAGCCTGAAGCGATGCGCAACCGCGTCAGGTTGTCGATAACGTTGTGGGCAATCCACCAGACGCCCGCCACCAGCAGCACGACGACCAGCAGCTGGAAGAATATGCCCCGGATTTTCGGATCGTTGATGAAGGAACCGCGGCTGGGCTCCTCGCGAAGTACGTCCTGCGATGCCATTCGACCGTCCCCTGGAAAGAGAAACCGGGAGGCAGATGATCTGCCTCCCGGATCACATTTCGATCAGCGGATCGGCGGCGCGTATTGCAGGCCGCCCTTGGTCCACAGCGCGTTGATGCCGCGCGCGATCTTCAGCGGGCTGCCCGAGCCGACATTGCGCTCGAACATTTCGCCATAATTGCCGACGGCCTTGACGATGTTGACCACCCAGTCATTGGAGACGCCGAGATCGGTACCGATCTTGGTGTCGGCTTCCTGGCCGAGAACGCGCTTGATCTCGGGGCTGGCCGAGTTCTTCATCTCATCGACATTGGCCTTGGTGATGCCGAGCTCTTCAGCCTGCAGCAGCGCGAAATAGGTCCACTTGACGATGTGGTACCACTGGTCGTCGCCCTGGCGAACGGCCGGTCCGAGCGGCTCCTTGGAGATGATCTCGGGCAGCACGACATGGTCGGCCGGCGATCCCAGCGTCAGGCGGATGCCATAGAGGCCCGACTGATCGGTGGTGTAGACGTCGCAGCGGCCGGCATCATAGGCGGCGTTGACCTCTTCCAGCTTTTCGAAGACGACGGGATTGTACTCCATCTTGTTGGCCTTGAAATAGTCGGCGAGGTTCAGCTCGGTGGTGGTGCCGCTCTGCACGCAGACGGCTGCGCCCGAGAGCTGCAATGCCGAATTGACGCCCGGCAGCTTCTTGGCGTTGATCATGAAACCCTGGCCGTCATAATAGGTGACGCCGATGAAATTCAGGCCGAGTGCCGTATCGCGGTTGATGGTCCAGGTGGTGTTGCGCGACAGGATGTCGATCTCGCCCGACTGCAGCGCGGTAAACCGCTCCTTGGCGCTGAGCGGCGTGAACTTGACCTTGGAGCCGTCACCGAAGACGGCGGCCGCGACAGCGCGGCAGAAATCCGCATCGATGCCTTGCCAGTCACCCTTGTCGTCCGGCGCCGAAAAGCCGGCCAGGCCGGTGGAGACGCCGCACTGGATGAAGCCCTTCGCCTTGACGGTGTCGAGCGTGGCCGCCGACGCGGCGGACGCCATCAATCCAAGCGTGGCGGCGCCTAGAATGCCGATAGCAATGTGTTTCATGACCCACAGACCCTTTTCTCTGTTTTTCAGGAGTAAATCCTGATTTTTTTCTCCCGTGTGAACGCGGCTTCATCCCGGCCCATCCCGAAACCCCGCATCGTAACCGACGCGCCGCCTCCCATTCACAAATGTCATCGAAGGCGATAATTCCTGTGAGGTCAAGGGAAATGACCCAAACCCGAAGAGTTTGAAAACCGATTGCCGTAAATGCCTGATTTACAGACAAACACGCCCGCGAATTAGTCAGCAGGGGCCAATAAAGGCGGCAAAGCTGATGCAACGCCAACGCGGGGCCGATACCGGCCGCGGCAGCGAAATCCATCCAGGGCAAATACCTCGTGGTTGTTGACCTCCGCGTGGGGCGAACTACCATGTCCCAAGATTGTCTTCTGACGATTTACTGGCGGCTGCAGTCCAATACAGGTCGCAGACGAAGACTGTTCTCAAGAGGCTTGAAAGACGATCCAGGTCCCGATGCCAGCCATCAACGCGCCTGAAACGCGCGGAATCAGCTGCCCGGTCGGCACCGTCTTCTCCAGCAGGACCAGGATGGCGATGCCGGCGATCCACAGCACGTTCATGACGCCACCGACGAACAGCAGGGCCATCAGCGCCCAGCAGCACCCCAGACAGTAGGC
>NZ_RZQE01000176.1:0-11012 GCF_004022955.1 Mesorhizobium sp. M7A.F.Ca.US.002.01.1.1
TTTTCCGCCCGCCACAAGGTCAAGCCCGGCGTCACCGGCTGGGCGCAGATCAATGGCTGGCGCGGCGAGATGGACACCAACGAGAAGATCCGCATGCGCACGGAGTATGATCTCTACTACATCGAGAACTGGTCGCTGCTGTTCGATTTGCGGATCCTGTTCCTGACGCCGCTCCGGCTGCTCAATACGGAAAACGCCTATTGAGCGCGATCAGCCATGATCTGCCGCAGGTCGTGGTCAACGCCAAGCTGGTCGCGCTGATTTCCTCGGGCGCGGTCTTCATCGGCATTCTGCTGTCCGGCTTCGTCATCAGCGAGCCGGCGCCCTATGAGCTCTACATGGCGGGGCTGATTGCCATCTGGGCGCTTTTCGGCTTGCGGATTTCCCGCGCGGCAACGCCGCTGCTGGTGCTGCTGGTGACGATGAACATCGGCGGCATGATCTCCATGACGCAGATGGCGGACCTCGCCAACACGCCGCTCTATCTCGCCGTGTCGCTGTTTCTCGCCTTCAGCGCGGTGTTCTTCGCATCGATCACAGCCGTACAGCCGAGCCTCTACCGATTGATCTTCATTGCCTATGTGGTTTCGGCCGTGGCCACCTCGCTGCTTGGCATTGCAGGCTACTTCCATGCCTTTCCGGGCGCCGAGATGTTCACCAAATACGACCGTGCCGCCGGCGCCTTCCAGGATCCGAACGTGTTTGGACCGTTCCTGGTGCTGCCCGGCATCTATCTGCTCTATTTGCTCCTGACCGGACCGGTGACGCGCATGCCGCTGCTGGCGGTGCCACTGCTGATCATCACCGCCGGCATCTTCTTCTCCTTTTCGCGCGGCGCCTGGGGCATGTTCGCCGTTTCGGCCGTCCTGCTCACCGGCTGCCTGTTCCTGCAGAGCGCCAGCGGCATGTTCCGGCTGCGCGTGGTGGTGATGACGATTGCAGCACTGGCGCTGCTGGTCGTCGCCATGATCGTCATCCTGCAGCTGCCCGGCGTGTCGGAGATGTTCTCCAACCGTGCCCATCTCGAACAGAGCTACGACACCGCCCGGCTCGGCCGCTTCGCCCGCTACGGCATCGGCTTCCAGATGGCGATGGAGCATCCGTTCGGCATCGGCCCGCTGGTCTTCGGCACGATCTTCGGTGAAGACACCCACGACATCTGGCTGAAGATGCTGATGGATTATGGCTGGCTCGGCTTCGTGTCGTTCCTCGCGCTCGTCTTGTGGACGATAGCAGCCGGCTTCCGCATCCTGCTGCGCGACCGGCCGTGGCAGCCCTATCTCCTGTGCGCCTATGTCGCCTTCATCGGCAATATCGGGCTCGGCACCTTCATCGACATCGACCACTGGCGCCACGTGTACCTGCTGCTCGGCCTGATCTGGGGCGCCATCGCTCTGGAATACAGGCACCAGCGGTTGTTGCGGCCTGCCTTTCAGGGCTCGCCGGCACCGGCAATCGCAGCGGGATAAAAGTCGCGGAATTCGGTTGACCCGCACGGGGTTATCACGATACATCGCGACCGGTCCGGAGTGTAGCGCAGCCCGGTAGCGCACTTGACTGGGGGTCAAGGGGTCGTCGGTTCGAATCCGGCCACTCCGACCATTAGTTTCCTTGAAGCCCCTAGTTTTTATCGAAGGCGCCGGAAGCGCCTTTTCCCTTTTCGGAACGAAGGGCACTCAAATCGCCAGTCTCGGAACAGGACTCCCGAGAAAAGTCCCGAACTGGACAGTTGGATGTTCTGCATCCGTGCGCATTGGCGATCTGAGATTTGCTCAACCAGTGTCTTTCAAAGCACCCGCAGATTTTCAGAATGTCGGCTGGTCGCCGCCTGCAGATGAGCAGGATGCTCGGAGCTCAAAGCATTTTACGAGATCCATTCCCTGCTAAACTGGGAGCTTCGCAATCTCGGCTCGCCAATACCTCATGGCCTCCCCAATAACGTCATCCAAGAATTGCCGGGTCTGGTCATCCTCTGTCACCACAAGAGCAGGCTCACCAATATCGAATCCTGAACTGAACGTTTCAGCTGAAAATCCCCCACCGCGCTGAGCTTTGGTTGGTTTTTGGCCCCGAGTGATCGTTGCTGTTTTTCTGCCTAGTGCTCCGTGCTTGTGAGTGTCGTGTATGTCCCGTGCGATGGCCAACGCAGGCACGGCCGAGCCGAGGGAATCCCGCTCCAAGCTGACTTTTTGCGCGATTGGATTAGTGTGCCGGATGAAGTGTTCGGCTAGATTATCAATTTCACCCAGTGCGATTATGGCATGCCGCACGCTCAGGTCCTGGGCCGCCCACTCGGCAACCGATGGTTCTACGAAGTCCTTGAGGAATTGAAGCGGGTGCATGCTTAGGAAGCCCCTATCTCTTATGGCGCGGCGATCTCAGCGCAGGATGAACGGCAATGCGCTGGCTTGGCGTTACCGTTCTTTGAATGATAGCAACATCAGCGGCAGCTTGCCGCCTGGAAGTGAGGGCGGGTCTAATCCGGCTGCTTGGCTCGTCTTCTCAGCGTAGCCACCAGCCTCTCTCGCAGTTCGTCAAAAATCCCAAGGTTATTGAGCGCGCTGATCTGCGAATCTATGGTAACTACTGCATCTGGAATTTTTTCGGTTTTACGCCTCGCGTAATCGTACAGCGCAGCGGACCGCGCGTAAATTTCGGCAGCGTCGAGAATGTATTCTTCCAAATTGGCGGCCGCCACGATCATTCGCTCCGGGCGCCTTTTGGGGACTATCGAGCTTATCCTCGACCTCTGAATCTGTATTTTCGTCAGAGTGGCCGCCAATGTTTCCCTGTCGGTCGGAAGCGACACCTCCGTCATTTCCTTAAAAGCCTGAATTGCTTCGGCCGGAGGCGTAGGAAAATCTTTTACTTTGACTGATCGTGGAAGCGATCCATCAACACACCTGTCTAGCAGGCTTCTTAGTATCGAGGCGCACTCTTCGGCGTATTCGGAAAGGAGGCTTAGCGATAGCGGCAGAGTGGCGCGGGCTGCCGCTCTGCGGCTTGCCAGCCTCTCGGCTTCAAGACAAATCTCCTGCCTCATTTGCATATTGATTGCGCGCACGCCCCACCAGGCGCCAGCCAAAGCAACCAAGCCCGCGATTAGTGTTTGGTAGTCATACAGCCACTCCCAGTGGAAATTGGAGGAGAACTGGCAGAGTCCGTAATGCGCAACAGGACTGCAAGCATCATGTGCACCTTGCCAGATGGCGCTAACAGCAAGAAAGACTGCGGCCGTCAAAATTATCGCCCTCGAAATGCTGTTTACCACGGAAGAATCCTTGAACTGCGCATCCTTTGGTGGATTGCCGCCGGCAATCACCAATACAAATAGCCGATTCACTTGGCTGACATGACGAGATTCGTCATGGGCGCACGCTTTCCACAGGGTCCCCGCAACAGGGACCATACCCAACGCGCCTCAGCGCGATCCTCAGCTGTGCTCGCAGGAAAGCAAAGCCTAAGTCCAGATCGATCAAGCATCGGGGTCTGCTTGATGGGATAGAAGCCGCCGATGTCGCGGCCGCCCTGCTGGCTGCAGGATACCGTGATGTCAATGCGCCGGGCGGCGTATCCTCCAAGTTAATGACGCGAGATGCGTCGTGAACTTTCCATCCCAAAGCGTCGAGGGGCTACCCCTGGCACACATCGACCCATTCGGCGCCGATTAGCTCAACCATGCGCTGCGGGCTGATCCGCACCGCCGCATTGGTGGCGCCTGCCGCGGGCACGACCTCGTCAAATTCGCGCAGCGATACGTCGCAATAGACCGGCAGCGGCGCCGGCAGGCCGAACGGGCAGACGCCGCCGACCGGGTGGCTCGTCGCTTCGACAACTTCCGCCGCGTCGAGCATGCGCGGCTTGCCGCCGAACTGGTCCTTGAACTTGCGGTTGTCCAGCCTGGCGATGCCGCTGGTCACCACCAGCATGGTGCGGTCGCCGACGCGCAGGCAGATCGTCTTGGCGATCTGCGCCGGCAGCACGCCATGCGCCTCGGCCGCCAGGGTCACCGTCGCCGAGCTCGCCTCCGTGACGATGACGTCGATGTCAGGCGCGTGGGCGGCGAAGAACGCACGAACGGAGTCCAGGCTCATATCGAAAAACCCATGGTTCAAAAACTTGAAGGACGGCGGATTGCTGTCCAGCAGCCGGGGCCGCCGCGCATATAAGCACGCGCGGCATACAAATCGGCAAGCGCCAGGCTGAAGCAGACGCTGCGGCAGGTACAAAGAAACCCGCCAAGAGGGCCTTGGCGGGTTCTCTGGAATGCCTGGTGCGGGTCTACGCCAGCGATCGACCTTGCGCCGCCGGCGGCGCAGCCGGGGTGATCAGAGCTTCCTGGGGAAGGTGAAGCGCGGACACAATACGACGCAGCTTCGACGGATCGGTCACTCTGCCGCTTTCGATATCCTCAATCTCGTCCACCGCCAGGCCGCATGTCAGGGAGAGCTCTTCCACGCTGTAACCGCGGGTCTCCCGCATCGCTCTGAGGGTGTTGTAATCTGGCCCGCTCCCGTTGGTTGCCGGTTCGGAGTGGGGTTCGCTTTTCGCATTATGGGGCATTGGCAACTCCATGACTGAAAGAGTTTGATCAAATGAGGAGTGTTGCCTGAGACGGTCGGGAAGATGCCCTCTCACTGGTGATTTGCCAAGGGCCAAAATGGCCGTCACGGGATCGTGAACCGGGTGCCTGGCGCGGCCTCTGGCGCACACGTCGCGATCAAGTTGTTTTGAAGGCCTGATTGGCCTTTTGCCGGCAGTTTCGCCGCGCCCATTCGTTATCTCCGGGTCGCTGGCGCGAAACCATCCGGTTCCAGCCAGTTCTCTCCCGGAAGGATTTTTTGCAATGAACTTGAAGACAGTCATGGTCGTGCTCGGCACGATTTCCAGCCTTTCCGTCGCCGGCGCGGGCGCCGCCCAAGCCGCAGGCGCGCTTCGTGTGCGCGGCACGGTGGTCAGTTTTAAGCCCACGCTGCTCACCGTGAAAACCCGCCAGGGCGATACCGACGCGATCAAGCTCAAGGCCGGCTGGAAGATCTCGGGCGTCGCCAACGCCTCGGCAACGGACATCAAGCAGGGCGATTTCCTCGGCATTGCCTCCGTATCGAAAGCGGATGGCGGCAGCGGCGCCCTGGAGGTGGTGGTCTTCCCGGCCGCGCTGAAAGGCACTGGCGAGGGTGACCGCCCCTGGGACCTGCAGCCAAACAGCCGGATGACCAACGGCACCGTCGCCGATGTTACCGATATAAGCGGGCGATCCGTCACGCTGACCTATGACAATGGCCAGACCAAGAAGATTTCGATTCCCGACACCACCCCTGTCGTCACCTTCGCGCCGGCGACGCCGACCGACCTCAAGCCGGGTGCGACGGTCTTTGTCACCGCTGAGCGGGGCAGTGACGGCGCACTCAGCGCCAGCCGCGTCGTGGTCGGAACCAACGGCGTCGTGCCGCCGATGTAGTCGGACAGGCGGCCAATGGCCGCCTCTCGATCTTGCCGTGCATGGTGGCGGGAGGCTGGATTGGGCAGAAACAGTCCAGAAACAAAATTCTACAATCGGGAAATACTGACGAAAAAATTCAGGCGCGTAATTCCATTCGCGGCGGGCGGGCTATCGCCCCGATCCATATGCGCCCGCGAAACAAAAGGAAACGATCCATGAAGAAGTCCCTCCTCTCGGCCCTCGGGCTTGCAGTTGCATTGGCTTTCACGGTGCCCGTCATCGGTGCGACGAGTGCGGATGCGGCGCCGATGGCAAAGCATCATCGTCACCACCATCATCATCGCCACCATGTCCGCCATCACCATCATCACCGCCACCACCACCATGTGATCGGAAACAAGGCCTAAGCACCGCAGACTGCCACCGAGAAGACCGGCCTTGGCTTCCCTGTCCAAGGCCGGTCGTCCCTTGGCATTGCGGCGCGTCAGCTCGACACGATTTGGGCGCACCAAGTTCGTCGAATGACGGCGCCAGCTATCTCCACCATCAGAAGCACCGCCTCAGCGCCGGCTGAACAGCAGACTGGCGACAAGACCGAGCACCACAAGGCCGACAGCAGCGGCAGCCGCCGGATGGTCGCGGGCCGACCTCTCGATCACCCTGCCCTGTTTGCGCAGTGCCGGCATGGCGTCGCGCAGACGCCCCGCAAGATCGGAATAGGTGTCGAAGGCTGCATCGCGACCGTCCTCGTAGTAGGCGCCGCCTCGCCTTGCCACAGCCCTCTTCAAGCTGGCCAGTTCTTTGGTGAGAGCCGCGACCTGCCTGTCGAGATCGATGTCCGAGAGGGTCGAAAATGATGCCATGATGTGTTTCCTTCACTTGCAGAAGGAAACGTAACGCCTCACCGGAAGACGGGTTCCGGTTTCGAACTATCGCGTCGGGCTGCGGTCAGCGCACCTGATCAAGCAGGCGCTTGCATTCCAGGAGGTCGAACAGCGCCTCCTGCAGCAAGGCCCTGTTGTCGCGCGAGAGTTTCGATGCATCCGGCTGCACCGGACCGTCCTCGTCGCTCTTGCCCAGGCCGAAAAAGCGACGGCTGGGTTTGACGCGCGGCTGGCCGACCAGTTCGTCGTCCATGCTGCGCGGCTGGGCCGCCGGCGTCAGCGGCACCTGGTCAGCCTGCCTTCGCTGCGAGATCGCCTCGACGGCGGCCATGTCGCCATTGCCGATGGCAACCAGGAAATGGTTGCCGTTCTCGCGCAACAGCTTCTGCACGCCCTTGATGGTGTAGCCCTGGTCGTAGAGCATGTGGCGGATGCCCTTGATCAGCTCGACATCCTGCGGCCGGTAGTAACGACGGCCGCCGCCGCGCTTCATCGGCTTGATCTGGTTGAAACGCGTTTCCCAGAAGCGCAGCACATGCTGCGGCAAATCGAGATCTTCGGCGACCTCGCTGATGGTACGAAAGGCGTCGGGGCTCTTGTCCATGGGCGAATCCTCACGCTGGACGATGATCCGGCCTAGCTGCCGAATCGGGGCTTATTTCAGCGGTTTATGAAGCAATATTCAAGCCCGGCGTCATGGCGGCGGCGGTTTTCAACCGCGCAGTAGGATTACTTGCCGCTTTTGGCCTTGCCGCTCTGATGGGAGCGCAAGATACGGCTCTTCAGCACGTTGGACGACTTGAAGGTCATCACCCGACGCGGCAGGATCGGCACTTCCTCGCCGGTCTTGGGATTGCGGCCGATACGCTCGTTCTTGGAGCGGACGTGGAATGTCGCGAAGGACGACAGCTTCACCGTTTCGCCGCGCACGATGGCTTCGCAGATTTCATCCAGCACCGCTTCGACGAGTTCGGCCGATTCAGTGCGCGACAGGCCGACCTTCCGGTAAACTGCCTCGGCAAGGTCGGCGCGCGTAAGTGTCTTTCCCCCCATGCGACCGTCCCATCAGCTCAAAACATAAAATTCGGCACAACAACGGCAGAGCCTAAGTAATTGATCCGTCAAGGTCAAGGACCGAAACTGGACCGTTCGGCACTTACCAGCGAACCAGGACAGCGCCCCAGGTGAAGCCGCCACCCATCGCTTCCAGGAGGACGAGATCGCCCTTCTTGATGCGGCCGTCGGCAACGGCCACCGACAGCGCCAACGGCACGGAAGCAGCCGAGGTGTTACCGTGCAAATCGACCGTAACCACCACCTTTTGCTCAGCTATCCCGAGCTTCTTGGCGGAAGCGTCAATAATTCGTTTATTGGCCTGGTGCGGCACGAACCAATCGAGATCCTCGGCTGAGATACCGGCTTGCGCAAACGTCGCCTCGATGACGTCGGTGATCATGCCGACCGCGTGCTTGAAGACTTCGCGGCCCTCCATCCGGAGATGGCCGACCGTACCCGTCGTCGACGGCCCGCCATCGACAAAAAGCTTGTCCTTGTGCGTGCCGTCGGAGCGCAGGCTGGCCGCCAGAACGCCATGGTCGGCGATCGTGCCCGCGCCCTCGCCCGCTTCCAGGATCATGGCACCGGCGCCGTCGCCGAACAGCACACAGGTCGACCGGTCGCTCCAGTCGAGAATGCGCGAGAATGTTTCGGACCCGATCACCAGGACACGCTTGGCCAGGCCGCCGCGGATGTAGAGATCGGCGGTGGTCACGGCATAGACGAAACCCGAACAGACCGCCTGCATGTCGAAGGCAAAGCCGTGATGCATACCGAGCCGGTTCTGGATCTCGACGGCGGTGGCCGGAAACGTGTTGTTGGGCGTCGAGGTCGCCAGCACGATCAGATCGATGTCGGCGGGCGTGAGGCCCGCATTGGCAAGTGCGGCACGTGCCGCCGCTTCCCCCAGCGAAGCCGTCGTCTCGTCATCGCCCGCGATGTGGCGCTGGCGAATGCCGGTGCGCTGGGCGATCCACTCGTCGGAGGTCTCGACCATGCCTTCGAAATCGGCATTCTTCATGATTCGGCGGGGCAGCGCGGCGCCCGTGCCGCGCACGACTGATCTGATCAAAGTTCTTTCCTATTCCTTTGCGTCGGTGACGACGTCGGATTTCCTAGATGACAGGGCGCGCGGGTTGCGCGCATGAAACAGGTCCAGATCGGCCTCGATACGGTCGAGGAGGTTGTTGCGGACCATGTCATAGCCGAGTTCGATCGCGGCGGCGAACCCGTCAGAATCAGCACCGCCATGGCTTTTGACGACGATCCCGCTCAGCCCCAGGAAAACGCCGCCATTGGAGCGGCCGACATCCATCTTTTCGCGCAAGCGGTTGAAGGCGCCCTTAGCGAAGACGTAGCCGATCCTGGCCATCAGGGTGCGGCTCATCGCGGCGCGCAGATAACCCGCTATCTGGCGCGCCGTGCCTTCCGCGGTCTTCAGAGCGATGTTGCCGGCGAAGCCCTCGGTCACCACAACGTCGACCGTGCCCTTGCCGATATCGTCGCCCTCGACGAAACCGTGATAGTTCATCGAGGCCATGTTGGCTTCGCGCAGCATGCGCCCCGCCTCCTTGACCTCTTCCTGGCCTTTGATCTCCTCGACGCCGACATTGAGCAGGCCGACGCTGGGCCGGGCTATGCCGAAGACCGAGCGCGCCATGCCGGTGCCGAGAATGGCAAAATCGATGAGCTGTTGCGCATCGGCCCCAATGGTCGCGCCGACGTCCAGCACCACGCTTTCGCCGCGCAATGTCGGCCAAAGGGCTGCGATCGCCGGGCGATCGATGGTGGCCATGGTGCGCAGGCAGAATTTCGACATCGCCATCAGCGCACCGGTGTTGCCCGCGGAAATGCAGGCGTCGGCCGTGCCGGCCTTGACCGCTTCGACGGCCTTCCACATCGATGACTTCCAGCGGCCGTGGCGCAGCGCCTGGCTCGGCTTGTCGTCCATCCTGACCGCAATTTCGCAATGGAAGAATTCGCTGATCTCGGCAAGCTTGGGAAATTTGGCGAGCTCCGGGCGCACGACCTCCTCACGCCCGAAGATGACGAAGCGGATGTCGGGACGACGGGTCGCGACCGTCATGAGCGCTGGAATGACCACGGCTGGTCCGTGATCGCCGCCCATGGCATCGATGGAAATCCTGATCACGCGGTATTTGTCTCACGGTTAGGCGGCAGGTCGTTTAGCGACCGCGAAGGTTCGGCGAAAATAACGGTTTTGGGCTGCCACACAACCGACTTTTCCGTCGCGGGCGAGCTTTTCAGGATTTTCCCAGCAAGGATCGCAGTTTTTGCTGAAATTCATTCTCCGCCGGTTCGGTCTCGCTGCCGGCGTTGAGCGATGCGCCCTGCTTACGCGGATAGGGGTCGATGGCGAGCCCGAAATACTGTTCGGCGAGTGCCCCGACATCGATCGTGTCACCGGAAAATGTCTCTGGACTGTCAGGGCCTTCCGCGTCGAGCAGGATCTCGCCGCCACCATCGAAACCCTGCCGTCCAAGCTTGGAATCCTCGGGCAGCAGAAGCGCTTCGACCGGTTCGTCGATATGCGCTTCGACAGGCTCGAGCGTGACGATGCAGGCCTGGGTGATGTCGGCTTCGACACGACCGCTTATCTTCACGCCATTGCGCTTCCACGACGCGACCAGAAGCTCGGCGCGATAGGATTCGACCGAAATCAACCCGTGCTCCTCGGCCAGTGCCGCACGCTGTGCGGCATCGGCTTCGATAACCAGCGGCAGGCCCTTTTGCGGCAGGCGCGTGATGTTTGCACGGAAGGAGACCGGGCTTTGCGGGTCCACATGCTTCATTGTTCAACCTCCTTGGCGGCGGGAAAGGTCAGCGTGCCGGAGACAATCGATTCGGATGTCTGCGCGGCCAGATGATTGCGCGCGTCGGTAACATAGTTGGCCAGCAGCGATGCCTCCAGCCAGGCGCCCGCGTCGGGCCGGACATTGCGGGCAAGAGCCGCGGTCAGCGCTTCATGGTCGTTTCTTTCCAGGGCATCGTCATAGGCAGCGGTTCGGCCATAAAACATCTTTGCCAGCTTTTTCATGCGTTTGGGCACGCCAACGTCGCCAATGCCCAATTCCCGCAACGAATGGTCGACGTCGAGGAAGAACTCGTCGATCAGCACCTGGGCGACCTCTTGCGCCGCACCGCTCTCACCGCGCAACCTGTGCTGGAACAGGAACATGTGCAGCGACAGCATCTCGAAACGGCCAAGCGGCGTGTCTGGCACATTCCAGTGGGAATAAAACACCGTCTGCCGCGCCGCCGCCACGATTTGTGCGTAAAGCGCCTCGGTGATAGCGCGGTTGGCGTAGCGTTCGCGGCCAAAAAAGCGCTGGAACATTGGGGATGGTCTCCTGGGGACCGTTTGTTGAAGTGGGCTTGTTGCATCGGCAAGCAAGCTGGTTTACCGGTTTCGCGGCCCAGCGCAAGTTGCGGCCAGCTAATGGAGTTGTTGTTGCGCGCGCTGAATTTCAAGTCGACCTTCTCGTCCAGGCCCGCCGGCGCGATCTCGCTGCTGATGATCGTTTCGGCACTATCGGCCTGCCACACCTCCAAGATGATCGGCGACCTCAGCCCGAGTGAGACGCTGACGCAAGGTTACGTCATAGACC
>NZ_RZQE01000177.1:0-10980 GCF_004022955.1 Mesorhizobium sp. M7A.F.Ca.US.002.01.1.1
GATCACGCATGGCCATTCCGACCACGCGCGTTCCGGCCACCGCTCGGTGCTGGCGACGCAGCAGACGCTCGACATTATGGGGCTGCGCTACGGCGAGGATTTCGCTGGAACAACACAAGCGGCAAGGCTCGGCGAGACGATTGCCCTCGATGGCGTCAGCGTCAGCTTCCATCCGGCCGGCCATGTGCTGGGCTCGGCGCAGATAGCGGTCGAGCATCAGGGCACGCGCATCGTCGCTTCCGGCGACTACAAGCGGCAGAGGGACGCGACCTGCGCGCCATTCGAGCCGATCCCGTGCGATGTGTTCATCACCGAAGCGACGTTCGGCCTGCCGGTGTTTCGCCATCCCCCCGACACCGAAGAAATCGCCCGCCTGCTGAAATCGGCCGCGCAGTTCCCCGAACGCTCGCATCTGGTCGGCGCCTATGCGCTGGGCAAGGCGCAACGGGTGATGCGGCTGTTGCGCGACGCCGGCTACGACAGGCCGCTCTACATCCATGGCGCGCTGGCCAAGCTCAGTGAGTACTACCAGAGCCAAGGCATCGATCTCGGCACCCTCGAACCGGCGACCGTCGAAAGCGGCGGCAAGGATGATTTTGCCGGCGCCATCGTCGTCGGCCCGCCTTCGGCCTTCGCGGATCGCTGGGCGCGGCGGTTTCCCGATCCGATCTCGTGCTTTGCGTCAGGCTGGATGCGTATCCGCCAGCGCGCCAAGCAGGGCGGCGTCGAACTGCCGCTGATCATCTCGGACCATGCCGACTGGGATGAGCTGACCGCCACCATCAAGGAGACCGGAGCCGAAGAGGTCTGGGTGACGCATGGCCGCGAGGAGGCGCTGGTCCGCTGGTGCGAGCTCAAAGGCATCGCGGCGCGGCCGCTGCACCTGGTGGGCTACGAGGACGAGGGCGATTGATGACACCTTTGGCTGATTTTGCGCCCTACGGCGCCCCCCTCTGTCCTGCCGGACATCTCCCCCTCAAGGGGGGAGATCGGCTGCTTCGACGCTGCGCTCATTCTCGCGACGTTGGAGATTGGCGAAAGCAGTGGGGATATCCAATCTCCCCCCTTGAGGGGGAGATGTCCGGCAGGACAGAGGGGGGCGCGACAGAACGCGACGTTCCCAGATTGGCGAGGTTCACGCCGCCATGAACCGCTTCGCCGAACTTCTCGACCGCCTGGTGCTGACGCCGTCGCGCAACGGCAAGCTGACCTTGCTGACCGACTATTTCCGCAGCGTCGAGGATCCCGATCGCGGCCTGGCGCTGGCTGCCATCACTGGCGATCTCCACATCGCCGCGGTCAAGCCGGCGATGCTGCGCATGCTCGTCACCGAGCGCATGGATCCGGTGCTGTTCGGCTATTCCTACGACTATGTCGGCGATCTCGCCGAAACGGTGTCGCTGGTCTGGCCGCAAACGCCCGGAAACATCCCGAACCGCGAGCCGACGCTTGGCGAGGTTGTCGCCAAACTGCAGGCGGCAAGCCGCTCCGACGGGCCCAAGGTGCTGGCGGGGCTGCTCGACAGCGCCGGCATCTCGGCACGCTTTGCCATCATCAAGCTGGTCACCGGCGGCCTGCGCATCGGCGTGTCGGCGCGTCTGGCCAAACAGGCGCTGGCGGATTTCGGCAAGGTCGAGGTCGCGGAGATCGAGGAGCTCTGGCACGGGCTGTCACCGCCTTACACAGCGTTGTTCGCCTGGCTGGAAGGCAAGGCCGAAAAGCCCAGGAACACGGCGTTGGCATTGTTTCGCCCGGTGATGCTGTCGAACCCGGTCGGCGACGGCGATCTCGAAAAGCTCGATCCGGCCGATTATGCCGCCGAATGGAAATGGGACGGCATCCGTGTCCAGGCGGTGGCGGAGGGCGGCATCCGCCGGCTCTATTCGCGCACCGGCGATGACGTTTCGGGCGCCTTTCCGGACCTCGCCGAGGCCATGCATTTTTCCGCAACGCTGGACGGCGAACTGCTTGTCGGCGATCCCCGGGAGGCGACGGGAACCTTCTCCGATCTGCAGCAACGGCTGAATCGCAAGACGGTGGCACCGAAGATGCAGCAGCAATACCCGGCCTTCATGCGCTGCTACGATCTGCTCCAGGTCGGCGGCGAGGATTTGCGCGCGCTGCCGTTTCGCGAACGGCGCGGCCGGCTGGAAAGCTTTGTCGCGACACTCGACCCGAGCCGTTTCGATCTGTCGCCATTCGTCGACTTCACGGACTGGCAAACGCTGGAGGAACTGCGCCGGGCGCCGCCGCATCCGATCATCGAAGGCGTCATGCTGAAGCGCTGGGACTCAGCCTATGTCGCCGGCCGGCCGAAAGGTCCGTGGTTCAAGTGGAAACGCGATCCGCACACAGTGGACGCGGTGCTGATGTATGCGCAGCGCGGCCACGGCAAACGGTCGAGCTTCTATTCCGACTATACGTTCGGTGTCTGGACAGGTGCCGAAGGCGAAGAAGAACTGGTACCGGTCGGCAAGGCCTATTTCGGCTTCACCGACGAGGAGTTGAAGCAGATCGACAAATATGTCCGCGACAACACGATCGAGCGTTTCGGGCCGGTGCGCTCGGTGCGGGCCGACCGCGACAACGGCCTGGTGCTGGAAGTCGCCTTCGAAGGACTGAACCGCTCGACCCGGCACAAATCCGGCGTCGCCATGCGCTTTCCCCGCATTTCGCGATTGCGCTGGGACAAGCCGGCCAACGAGGCCGACCGCATCGAAACGCTGCAGGCGCTGCTCGACCGATAATTAGCGCGGTGCGGGGTTCGCTATGGCTCGATCGAAACGCGGATTTCGTAGATGTCGGCGGCCTTGCCCTGCTTGTCGAAGTCGGAATTGATGGCAATGGTGCCGGCCGAGCCCGGATGCTTGTCGGGAAACTGCACGTCGAACAGATATTCGTTCTGCTGCTGGCCGACCGCATAGCGCTTGCGGCCGCAGTCGCCGAGTTCGCCGAAATTGCAGTCGACCGAAATCTGCGTCTCCTTGCCTTCTTCGGAGCGGGCAATGATGTCGAACACGGCATGTTTGCCGGCCAGTTTCTCCAGCACGCCTTGTCCGACGTCGAAGCTGATCGCCGAACCGGACGCGCCGGAACGGATGCGCAGGAACGAACCGGTATCGTCCTTCATCACCTCGGCCCTGGCGTCCGATGGCGCACTGACATGCGATGCATCGGCCGGCGAAAACACATTGATCCAGTCGCGCGACTGGTCGGCGGCGCCGGGTTTTGCCGGACCGCCGTCGGCCGGTGTGAAATCGTCGTCCTCGACGGTCGGCGGCGCTTCAGGTGGTGCGGTGTCGAGTTGGGCCGACGTCTTGAACACGCCGGTCTGCACGGCGAAGAACAGGCCGATGCCAACCGCTGCCAGCAGTGTCACGGTCAGGAAGATGGCGGTCAGCGGCAGGCGACGCCCTCTTATGCGTCTTTCATCGCGGTCGGGCGCCACTTCCGTGGTCGCGCCGGCCGCGGCCGGAACCGACATGTCGATGGCCGGTGCATCGGGAAGCGAGGCGTCCGGCATGATGTCGGGAACGACGGGCAGGACGCGCGAGCGCGGCGCATCGGCAGCGGATTGCACGGGGCCGTCGACGACGACATCGGGGGACGATGCCTGTCGGCCGGTTTCGACCGCGGGCGCCGAGTCCGCTCCGAGTTCGACCGCCGGTGCATCGCCCTGCGGGCCGACATCCGGCACCGCCGGCAGGAACTCGGATTCGATTTCGGTGATTTTCGCCTGGATTGCCTTGCGGCGCTTGATGGCGACCTCAACGGTCACACCGGGATTGGCCTGGAGCGCGCGATCAAGCGCGGCAAAAGCCGAGCGATAGACCCTCTCGCGGAACGCGCGGTCCTCGGCATTGCCTTTCTCCAAGGCGTTCCGGATCGCTTTTTCGATCGCGTCCAAGCGGGTCCCTCTGTCTTTGCCTACCTTGCCGTGATCGTTAGCCGCAGGCGACCAATCAATCAACGGGCGAGCGGCGCATTCTGCCTCGCAGAGGTATGCAAAGTCCATTCCGGCGCTGTTCCGGCAACAAAATCAGCATGTTTCACCGATTTTCACGCGCGGAGAGCGCACGTACCGTGCGCCGCATCCCTTGGCGATTGATTGGCGGACAAGGCGGCGGCCGGCTTTCGAGGGTGCCATGACGCCGCCGCAGGAATTGCCAAGTCGCATCTTGAATTCGCGCCCGGTTGCGTCTATCACCGCCGCATCTTGGAGGCGTTGGCTTCCCGGGCCGCTTTAGCTCAGTTGGTAGAGCACCGCATTCGTAATGCGGGGGTCGCGTGTTCGAGTCACGCAAGCGGCACCATTTCTCCTCCTTTTTGTCGTCTACCCCTTCGCATCTGGCGCAAAGGATTGCGGCGCCGGCCTGGCAGATCTGCCATTGTCGTGACCCCGGTTTGGTGTGAAACTCATGGCCTCAGCATGGGAGGTCAAAAAATGCCCAACAATTTCAAGACCGGAGACGTGGTCAAGCTGAAATCCGGAGGCCCCAGAATGACGGTCAGCGATGGCGCAGCCTCGGGCATGTATCTGTGCCACTGGTTCAATCGCGAGGGCGAGGTGTGGACCCCGCAGCATGCCGGGTTCAAGCCCGAACAACTGATTGCGGCCGACCAGTCGGACTAGAGCTCCTTCCATCCCGATCGACGGGATGCGCACCCGAGCACGAACGGATCAGCACGCGCGACCGACGGATTTTCCGGGTCGCGGCGTTTAACGGTTGAAGCGCGATGACGGCACAAGCCGTCTGCATCGCGCCAAGCTGGAGACGCACAACATGATCAGCCGTTCGATATTAGTCGTTGCCTTGAGTTTGCAGACGGTTGCGGCTCTTGCCCAGGCAACGACCCCGCCTGCACCGCAGACCGGCGCGCCACTTGCCGCGCCAGGCGCGTCGGGGACCAGGTCCGACATCACGCTGGCCAAATTCCAGAAGCGGCGCGAAAAGGCGATCATGGCGGCCGACACGGATGGCGACGGCAAGATCAGCCTGCTGGAATGGGAGGCCTTTCAGGCGAAGCGCAACGTCAAGGGCGACGCCGCCAGATCCTTCGCTCGGATCGATTCCAACCATGACGGCTTCATCGATCGCGCCGAACTCGATGCCTTCTTCGCCAAGCGCTTCGCCCGGCTGGACAAGAATGCCGATGGCATTCTGACAGCCGACGAACTGCCGGGCCACAAAACCGCTCCCAAGCAAGAGCAATGACCAAGAGGCAATGACGCGCGATGAACATCGGGAGTGCGCCGACTGATGGCTGCGGATCCGGACGAGGAGCTGGTTCGCCGTGTCGGCGCCGGCGAGCCGGCAGCCGTGCAAACGCTCGTCGCGCGCAAGCTGCCGCGTATCCTGGCGCTTGCCGTGCGCATGCTCGGCGATGCGGCGGAGGCCGAGGATGTCGCGCAGGAAACCTTCGTGCGGATCTGGCGCCATGCCGCGAGCTGGCGGCGCGGCAATGCGCGCTTCGACAGCTGGATCCACCGGGTGACGCTCAACCTTTGCTACGACCGGCTGCGTCGCAGGCGCGAGTGGGTGACCGGCGACCTGCCGGACGTCGCCGATCCTGCGCCGCTTCCCGATGCTCATTCCGAGGAAGAAGCCCATCGGGTCGAACGGGCGCTGCAAGCCATAGCGCCGCGCCAGCGCGAAGCGATCGTTCTGGTCTACTATCAGGAGATGTCCAATATCGAGGCGGCAGCGACACTGCAGATCAGCGTCGATGCCCTGGAAAGCCTGCTCGCGCGCGGCCGGCGGTCGCTGCAAGCGATCCTGGCGGAGGATGGCGCCGATGAGTAAACGCCGGGCAAGCAGCAACGCAGCACGGCCATTGCGCCTTGCTGGTGCCGCCTGGCGCTCGGCGCCGACGGGCAAGGGGGAGACACATGGCTGAAGGGTCCAGGAACGAACCCGCAATGGATGCCAGGCGCTTTGCCGCCTTGGCGCAGGCCTATGGCGGCGACTTGCGGCGATGGCCCGAGGCCGAGCGAATGGCCGGCACGGTCTTTGCCGCAAGCGACGCGGGCGAGGCCATCTTGAGGCAGGCCGGGACACTTGACGCGCTGCTCGACAGCTACCGCGTCGACGCCCCGGACAAGGCACTGCACAGCAGCATTCTGCAGGCTGCCGGCCGGCACCTCGTCCAGCGCCGGCGTCAGTGGTTCTGGTGGCTGGGACTTGGACTTGCCGGCATTGGTCTGGCCGGTGCCGTGGCAGGACTGGCCCTGGTGACCATCGTCACGCCGGAGGTCCAGCCGGACCACTATGTGCTGGATACCGATGTAACGGCGTTTGGCGATGCCGGCCCGGATGCCGAGAACGGTGAGGAAAACCTATGAGCCCGCGCTGGATCCGTGGTCTGGTCATTACTTCCGTGGTGCTGAACGTCTTTCTTGCGGGCGCATTCGTCGGCGGCGCGGTCTGGCTGAGAAATGCCAAAGCGGGCGCGGCTGTCTCGCTGGAATCGGCTGGCCGACAGCTTGCCAACCAGGACCGCAAGGCGTTCCGCGAGGCGCTGCGCCAGGCTCGCGTGCAGTCCAGTCAGATCATTCTCGATGGCCAGCAGGCGAGGCAGGAGGCAGCGGACCTGTTGCAGCAGCCTGTCATGGACAAGGCCGCCTTGTCCGCCGCCCTGGAACGGGCACGCAATGCCGATGTGACGGTGCGCAGCCGGCTTGAACAGGCCATTGTCGACTTCGCGGCGAGCACATCGCCTGAAAACCGGAGCGTGCTGGCACAGGCGTTGCTGCGCCATATGGAACGCCGCGCCACCGTTACGCCAAAAAAATCGCCATGACGACCGACGGAAAAGGCCGGAGACGCCGTTTAACGATGCGAAGGGACAAGCCTGCCCTGTGCACCATACAGGACGGCCATCTTCATCGTCGAAAGCACTCGGAGTCCAATTATGAGTCGCCTGAAAAACTATGCAGCAACCGCTATCCTGGCCATCGGTGGAACTGTCGTGACAGCCTCCGCGTCCAGCGCAATGCCCGTCGTGTCCGTTGCCAAGCCAGCCACCCCGGCACTGGTCGAGCATGTCCGCTGGGGCTGCGGCATCGGCTGGCACCCTAACAGATGGGGCCGCTGCGTGCCGAACGGCGTCGTCGTCGTGCGCCCGCGCTACCACTACTGGCACGGTCCGGCCTACGTCTGGCATCCGCATCATCACTGGCGCCACTGGCACCATTACTGATCGAAGCACCGCGGGGCCAGGCACCTTTCGGGGCGGCCCCGCGCGAGCGCTGGCGCGCACCGGACAATCCCGACCAGCCGAGTTAAGGTTAAATCCACTATACATTTGTTCTTAGCCCGCAAATAATCGAAGAATTTCCCGAAACTATGCTCAGGCATCTTCGTGGGAAAATCTGTGGTTCAGCTTCAAGGTCTTGGACGGGTGCTCTGCCATCCGCTGACGCTGGCCGTGGTCAGCCTTGCAGGCGTCTTCGCCGCCGGACGGGCCGAGCACGAATGGCTGTCGGTGCCGTTCTCGCTGGCGCTGGTGGCTGCCCTTGCCGGACTTCTGTTCCTGGCTTCGGGGCGCCTTGCCTTTTCCGGCTACCTCGCCTGGATGGGCATTGCCTTCGTCACCGTGGTTTCGGCGATCAAGTTCCGGCTGAAAGGATTTTCGCTGCACTTCTACGACACGGTCTTCGTGTCGAGGGACCCGGAAGTGTATCGTTTCCTGCTCGGCTCCTACCTCCATCTGATCGCGCCGGTCGTCATTGCCCTGGGGCTCGGCATCGGGGTGGCGATGCTTCTGTTCCGGATCGATCGGAAAATCGGCTGGCCGGTGTCGGCACGCGTCCTGGTCATGGCGGCGCTCGTCGTTCTGGTGCCGCTGACCTTTCCGGCCGAGGCCTCGAAGGACCGCTATTTCTACTACATGCAGGGCCGGCACATGTCGGCCTTCTTCGTCTCGCTGCTGGATTTGCACAACCTCGTTGTAGAATCGGGCTTCGAAAAGCGGCTGCAAGCCGTGGCGCCGCAGCCGCCTTTTGCCGACACGGTCGATTGCGGCGACCGGGCTGATCTTCCCGACGTCTTTTTCGTGCTCAGCGAAAGCCAGTCCGATCCCGGCTATTTTCCGCAGGTCGGCAACGGCGCGGGATTCCTGCAGAGATTCGCACCGGGGGCCGGCACGCCGCACCAGATGCAGGTCGAGACGTTTGGCGGCGGCACCTGGATCACCAATCTGTCGCTGATGACCGGCCTGTCGGCCACCGATTTCGGCTGGCGAAGCCCCTATCTGACCATCACCCTGCAGGACAAGGTCGCCGGAGCCTTGCCGGAGGTGCTGGCGCGCTGCGGATATCGGACTGTCGTGATGACGCCGATGGACTTTTCGTTCGTCAATGAAGGGCCGTTCCTGAAATCGATCGGTTTCGAGACCATGCTCGACATCAAGGACATCGCCGCGCCCTTCTATCACCTGCGCGACAACTTTTATTACCAGGCGGCCGAGGCATTCATCGCCAGGCACCATAGGGAAGACGGCCGGCCGCTGTTCCTCGAAATCCAGACCATGTTTCCGCACTCACCCTATGAGGGGCGGATGGAGCCCGGGCTGAAGGTCGAGGGCGAGCCTTTCTCGGGCGATTTCCAGGCCAATGAGTATCTGCGCCGGATGGCGGTAGCGCGCGGCGATTTCCAGGATTTCCTCGACAAGAGGCAAGCGGATGCCGGTGAACGCGGCGCCGTGGTGCTCGAATTCGGCGATCACCAGTCGTCGGCGACCAAGCCGTTCGTCGACGCGATCGCCGGGGACGACGCCTTGGCGACCCCTGGCTCGCTTGCCTATCGCACTTTCTACACGCTCACCACCTTCAACCATCCTTTGCGCCATCCGATGCCTGACCTGGCCCCGCTCGACGTCGGCTTCCTCAGCGCGAGCCTGCTCGACGCTGCCGGCCTGCCGATGTCGCCTGTCATGGCCGACCTCGTGCGCCTGCGCGACCGTTGCGGCGGCAGGTTTCATGGTTGTCAGGATCGGGCCGAAGTGGACGCACATCTGCGCCGGCGCGTCGATTCAGGGCTGCTGCATCTGTTCCCGGAAGCGGCGCCGCTGCATGGGCTGGCGCCGCTCCAATCGGTAGATGCTCGCTAGTTATCTCAGCCGATTTTATCTGGCCCCAGCGTCGCCACGGTCTTCAGCGCACCGTCGAGCATGTCGCCCTTCTCGTCCTTCAGCGCCATCTCGCGCAGGCGGCGGATCCAGTCGGCGGCGTCGGTGCGGCCCTTGACCATGTCGAGCGCGGACAGCACCCGGTCGAATTTCGACTGCGCCCGGGCATGGGTGTCGCTGTAGCCCTTGATCAGCCGGCGGCAATTGAGGATCTCGACGGCCAGTGCGTAATCCTCGGGCACATGGTCGAGCGCCAGCGCGTACCAGCCATCGAGATGAGCGACCTCGACCTTGTGGCGCAGCAGGCTGCGGCGCCAGCGGCGCAGGCCGCCGATGAACCAGAGTGCTGCAAAGCCGGCAAAACTGTCGGTGCGGATGCGGCGGCCATGGTTGATGCGGCGGTCGAGAAAGGCGGCGAGCTTCGGCCGGTCCTCGATGTAGCTGCCCAGACCCGCCGGCAGCGTGCCGCAGAACTCCTCGATGCGCGGATGGAAATATTCGGTCACCTGCAGGATCGAGCCATCCTTGACGCCGACCTCGCGGCGCACGCGTTTGTCGCGCGTCGAACGTGTCTTGAGATCGGCGACGCGGATCATGTCGTCGTAGCACAGCGCATTGGCCAGATGCTTGGCGGCAGCGATGGACAAGCCATAGCCCTGAATCGGCCCGTCCAGCGCGACGGCCTTGTCCAACCGGTCGAGATAGTCGCGCCCGTAGGCGATGTCCTGATAGTCGACGACCTTTCTCAAGCCTCGAAGCGCCATGTCGCGCACGGCCACCGGCAACAGATCGATACGGACAGCCAAGGCCTGCCAGCCTTGCAGCAGGTTTTGCGGGCCACTCACCTGTCCGGCGCCCAGGGCAGATTCGACAATCGCGGGCTCGGCCGGCCTAGGCGCCGGTGCCGCCGTGCCGCGCGCACGGTCAAACGCGGCACCGAAGGCGGCGAGGCTGGCCTTGACGCCCCGGCCGCCGGCACCGATCGCCTGTTCGTAGCTCTCGCGCGTGAACGGCAGGGCGTCGGATCCCGCCAGCGCGCCAAGCAGGCTGGCCGAGATCATCGAGCCATTGTCGGCGGCGATCTTCTCCATATCGAAAGCGATGAAGCGCTTCGATGCGGCTTCCGCCGTTGCATGCACCTTCGACGACGAGGCCCGGCCATCGCCCGGTTCGATCTTTTCCGACACGGCGGCGATGCGGTGCGACGAGGCGATCAGCGTGGTGCGCTCGGGCGTGACGAAGCCGCGAATGATGGCACGGCCGGCTTCCATCAATTCGGCGGCGATCAGGATGTCGACGTCGCCCTGCGAGGGCGACAGCGCAAAGACCGGCAGCCGGCCGGTGTCGCGGGCCATCTCGACATAATAGATGGTGGCGCCGGTACGCTGGGCGACGCCGGCGACCGAGGTCGACTGCGCGACATAGCCGTTGCGCTCGGCGACATCGGTAATCCAGTCGGCGAGCACGCCGCCGCCCTGGCCGCCGACCGCCAGCACGGCGAGCTTGATGACACGCTCACCATCCTGAGCGCCGGCGTGGGCGCGAAGTGGGGGGACGGCGTCAAGCATCGGCGAAAGTCAGGCGCCGGCTTTCGCGGCGACGCTGCAACAGGCTGATGGTGGCGCGGCGCGCGGCTTCCAGGAAGCGATCCCAGCGGCTTGGATTGTGGACGACGTCGGCGCGATAGAAGGACGGGCAGAGCACCGCCGCATCGGCGACCTCGCCGCAATTGCCGCAGCCGACGCAACTCTGGTCGATATGCGCGACCGGATCGTCGCGCAAAGGATCGTCGAGCGACTTGACCGACAGCGATGGGCAGCCGGACAGCCGCATGCAGGCATGGTCACCGGT
>NZ_RZQE01000178.1:0-10972 GCF_004022955.1 Mesorhizobium sp. M7A.F.Ca.US.002.01.1.1
CGCGCATCTTGCCGCGTTCGGCCGCTTCGTCGAGTAGGAGGGGTTCATCGCCGGAACGCGATCGCATGACCAGCGGTGCTGCGAGAGCGATCATCACCAGCGCCCAAACAACCGCGCAAAGCGCGGTAAAGAACCAGATGAGCCAGGCCAGCTCGCCGGCTGCGGGGCCCTTCGGGTCAAGCGCCGACTGCCAGCCTGCGCATCCCTGCAGAAACAGGACACAGAAGGCGAAGGCCATCGAGGCCGGGCGCTTCACGGTGATTTGCCCAGTGTCGCGGCATCCGGCAGGCGGTTTTCCGAGGGATGCACCATCATGTCGTCATTGCGTTGCGGCGCGGCGGAAGACGGCGCGTTGCCGCCCAGTGCGCGCACGAAGGCCGCCAGCTCCCATATCTGGTCGTCGGGTATCTTCTGGCCGAAGCTTGGCATCCCGTTGGGCCTGCCGTCGCGGATCGTGGCGTGGATGCTTTCCATCGAGCTGCCATAGATCCACTTCTCGTCCATGAGCGCCGGACCCATGCCGCCACCGCCATTGGCATGGCAGCCCGAGCAGTTGAACCAGCCGAACAAGCGTTTGCCCTCGCTCATGTGGAAGGCGTTGGCCTCGAAGCTCGCCGCCTTGTTGTCGGTGGGGGAGGGTCGCTGTCCGCCCGGCTCCAACGTGGTCACAGGCGTCGGCTGCTCACCTGAGCCGAGCGCCGATTGCGGTCGCGTGTCGCGCTCCTCGCGCTGGCAGGCGACCAAGGCCAGCGTCAAGGGCAGCAACATCGCCAGAGCCTTCCTCATCGCGCCGGTCTCCCGGCCATGTCCAGACGCGGTACGCCGTATTGCGCCAGAACCGCGTCGATCTCGGCCTTGTGTCGGGCAAGCGCGCTATTCACATCGCCACGCAGCGCACTGTCCTCGCGCCGCACACCCATTGAGATGTCGTACATTAGCGGCAGTTGCGGTCCATCGATGCGAGGCGTGACCGGCGTGATCCGGAGCGGCACCTTTTGCCTCTGGGCGAAATAGCCGGCGAGCGGACCCCAGACCACGGCAAGATCGATCTCGCCGTTCGCGACAGCTTCGACGATGCGCGCTGGAGGGTTGGGAGCGGAGTAGTCGCCATAGACGGGATAGCCGATGAGGTGCCCGACAATGCCGCGGCGGCCAAGCGCCTGGACAGGCGGTGAGTTGGCGCCATCGTCGCCGATGAGCTGAACACCGATGCGCAATTCTTGCAACCGCGGGTCGTTGAAGGACGTCACGTCCGGGCCGTCCTGGCGGGTCACGAAGACATAGGACGAACGATAGTAAGGAGTGGTGGTGCGCAGCATTTCGAGATTGGCAGGCGTGCCGGGCACGAGATCGCAAAGGCCTGCCTTCAGCGTGTTGCGGATGAAGCCACGGCGCTGCGCCCACCAGGTATACGTCAGCTTGGCGCCAAGATCAGTGGCGACAATTTCCGCGATCCTGTTCTCGAACCCTTGACCGGCCGCGTTGGAAAACGGCATGTTGTTCGGGTCGGCGCACACTCTCAATTCACGTGCGTTGGCAACAGCCGGAAAGAGCAACAAGGCGAGCCCGGCCATGCCGATCGCCACCCGTTGGAACGCCTTTCGCGCCGGACGTACGGTCAAGTTCAATCCATCAAGGCAGCCGGAACACATAAAGCGTGCCTCCCGCCGTGGTAGCGTTCTTCAGATCCTTCATCGCGTTGACGAAGCCCAGTGCCGCGGTGGCATCGCGTGGGTCTAAGTCGCCCGAAACGATGGCGCCGGCCCAGCCACCGACGCCTGACAGAATTGCGACATACTGGTGCCCATCGGGGCCGCGATAGGTTATTGGCTGGCCGATGATGCCGGACGACGTCTTGAACTGCCAAAGCAGATCGCCAGTCCTGGCGCTGACCGCCTTGAACCAGCCTTCCATGGTCCCGTAAAAGACGACATCGCCGGCAGTGACGACGGTGCCGCTCCATACCGGAAAGTTCTCCTTCAGGACCCAGGCCGGCTTGGCGGCGGAAACATCCCAGGCGGTAAAAGCACCACGATTGCCGCCCGGCCCGGGGATCATGCGTACGTTCATGCCGACATAGGGCGTGCCTGCGATGTAGTTTACCTCGACGCCTTCTTCATCCATGCAGAGATTGTTGTGGGGGATATAGAGCAGGCCGGTCCTCGGCGAAAACGCCGATGGCTGCCAGTCCTTGAGGCCGGATGCCGTCGGACAAATGTCTCGGACCACCTTGCCGGTGCCGGTTCTCTTGTCAGGGTTTGCAATCAGGCGGCCGGTCTTCAGATCGACGCCTTTGCTGGAATTGACCGGGCCATAGGCTGTGGCCGATAGCACCTCTCCAGTGGTCCGATCGAGGATATAGAGGTAGCCGTTGCGTTCCGGTCGGACAAGGACCCTGCGCGGCTTGCCTTGCCAGGTCATGTCCAGAAGGATCTGCTCGTTGATGCCGTCATAGTCATGGAGGTCATGCGGGCTCCACTGATAGAACCACTTCGCCGCTCCGGTATCGGCGTCACGCGCGAAAATACCGGACGTCCATTTGTTGTCGCCTGGCCGCAAATCCGGATTCCACGGTCCTGGATTGCCTGTGCCGTGGAAGATCAGGTTCAAGTCCGGATCGTAGGAGATCCAGCCCCACATATTGCCGCCGCCGATCTTCCAGGCTTCCGGTGGCCATGTCGTCACGCCAAGGTCTGTGCCCCTGTCCATGTCGTAGTGGGGCTTGAAGTCCGGGCCGATCAGCACATCCTTGTCGGGTCCAGTGCCATAAGCCGTCCAGACAACATGCCCGTCTCCGGCATCCAACGCCTTGACCCAGCCGCGGACGCCCATTTCGCCGCCGGAATTGCCGACCAGAACTTTGCCCTTCACCACCAGCGGCGCCATGGTGATGGTCTCGCCGATGTTGATGTTGCCGATATGAGTGTTCCAGATCGGCTTGCCCGTATTGGCATCGAGCGCGATCGTGTGGCCGTCCAGCGTGTTGAAGAAGATGCGTCCGTCGGCGAAGGCCGCTCCGCGGTTGACGACATCGCAGCAGGCCACTCCTTGTGCCGCCGGCTCGGGGTTGGGCTCGTACTTCCACTTCATCGGCGCGCCGGGCCTGGAAAGGTCGAGCGCGTAGACGATGTTGGGAAAGGGCGTGACGATGTACATGTTGTTGCCGACGACCAGCGGCGCTGCTTCCTGGCCCTTGTTTACGCCGGTCGAGAAGGTGAAGGCGACCTGCAGGTTCTTGACGTTGCCTTCGTTGATCTCGCTGAGTTCGCTGAAGCGGGTCGATGCGTAGTTCTTGGCCGGCATTGTCCATTGCCCGTCATCGGGTGGCGCCGCGGCGGCGGGCGGCGCGATAGCCGCCGCCGATGCGGGCTCCGAGGCACCGCTCAGAAACAGGCCGCATGCCAGCAGCATCACCGAGAGTATGCCCGTGCGAAAGGAATTCTCGGTCGCCAATGCGCGGGCGCCTTGTCCTGCGTCAACGCGCGCTGGTGGCGGGTGCAGCATGCCTTTCATTTGTGGATCGAGCCTCCCACGCCGGCGCCGAGCTCCGCCGCGATGTCAGCCTCGGTGCCGGCACAAAGCGGATGGCCCCAGCCCGAGGCGCTTTTGCCGCCGGGATCGACATCGTAGACGATGGCGTCCTTGCGATTGGGATTGACCCCGGCGGGAACCTTGTCGAGGCCAAGCGCCGCGCGAACACGCCAGGCGACATTGTGATCGGCGCATGAGGAATCTCCTGAGACCCCGAGGCCTCCGACGATGCTCTTGCCGTCATAGAGGGCAAGCCCGCCGCCAAACACGACGACGCCTCCGATTGGCTTGCCGACGAGAGGATCGCTGGCACTTCCAAACGTTTTGGGATCGCCCGCATAGGCTGCGGCCTGGTTGACCGGGTTGGTCTCCTGCAAGCCGAAAAGCGGCCCGCCCGGCTGCGTCCCCGCGTAGAGATTGGCCGTCGATAGGGCCATTTGCGCCAGGCTGAGCCCATTGGCTGTATTGGCCTTCTCCGCCGCGACGAGGCGACTGCCTGGCCATTGCGAATCGGCGGTGGGACCGCTGAAAGCGATCGCGCACACCGCGCCGTCGCGAGCAACGACAGCGGCCCATTCGTTGGTCTCAAAGCCACCGTTGGCAGGTCCGCCGCTTGCTTTCACATTGGCCTTGAGTGCGGCGAGCAGCTTATCGTGGTCGGCCGGGCAGGGCGCCTGTGCCATGGCTTGGCCCTGTGGGAACAGGCCACTCGTCAACAACACCAGACCAAAGGCTGATAGCAAACGCCGACAGCGATACATTGTCCTGCCCATTCGTTCGAGCATCAAAGAACCCCGGAGCATTCTGGCAGCCTGGAAAATGCGAAAATGAGTCCGTGGTCCAATGCCGTCGCTATTTAACTTGGGCGATGCAGCTATGTTCCTGCTTTTGCAAAAAATTGCGCAGCCGCGTGCGCCGATGCAAGGTTGCCGTCTGTCCGTGTCGCCGGCGCAATATCCGCGGCCGAGATCGTGGTACCTACTGTCATACGTGTATTGTGATGCAAACGACACCCGGCGAGAAGGAATAAACGTAGCCAAAACAGGCAGTTGACGGGCTGACTGATCCCTGCCCATTGTGCCGGCACCTATGAACGTTGCGCCAGCATTGCCAAGGCAACCTGTCGGCCCTTGGCAATGGGAGAAAACCTGCCTGTCATCGAGGAGTCGGGCACGCCCCTTTGCTTGGTCGAGGCTCGCCTACATCCAACCACACGCCCCCAACTGCGGCGGTGTCACGGGCTGGCTGCGGGTGGCAGCACTTTCACGCAAGGCCAGGATTCCCATCTGGAGTCACGGAATACAGGAACTTCCTGTCAGCCTGGTCCACATTTGCGCCTTTGCCCGCAGCGTCAGCCGATGGAACATGATGCCGGTCGCCGCCGTTGGAAGAGCTTGGAGGCGGCCGCATGCACCTTGTCCAGATCCTGCTTCCTCGTTCCGACAACGCGGGTGAGCCCTTCGCCAAGGAAGACTTCGATCGTGTGAAGGACGAACTCGCCAATACCTTCAAAGGTGTCACCGCGTATTTTCGGACGCCCGCGGAAGGGGTATGGAGGGAGGGAAAAGAGTCCGACATGGACGAGATCGTCATCTTCGAGGTGATGACGGAAGAAGTCGATGTGCCCGATTGGCGAAGGCGCCGAGCGGAGTTGGAGCGCCGTTTCCGGCAGGACGAGATCATCATCCGCTACCTACCGATGGCATTGGTCTAAAGGTCCAGACGCCTCCGGGATTGGGTTTTGCCACCCTCCTTCCCGAGTTGAACTGCATTTGAAATCTGGAATGGCCTATTAGAGGTTTAATTGCGATCCTTTGGACTGCGTGATTGATTCAGTGGGTCTTCTGCAGGGCAAAATATTGCGCATCGGTCGATTTGTAGAGAGAAGGAAATATAACATACGTCCCATTAACAATTTAGACCTTTTGTCGATGGCTTGTACTGATGACACTGGTATTTTACTGGTTGCAAGCCTTGCAAGTCGACCTGACGGGGCAGTCTGGACAGGACCGAACCGCCTGCTTCAAAGGGTTGACCGGAAATGGGCGTCAAAGGTCGCATTGTTGGCTGTCCAGTGACTACGCTCCTACGGCGTCGGTCATTTTTCTTTTGCTGCCGCCGATCGGTTCTGGCCGGTCGGCGCCGTTGTCTTCGCGTCTTTCGAATGCGCTGCTATTGCAGGACCCGCGCCAGTCGACTTGCGCATATCGCCGTTGCCAGCGGGGCCGGGCTTCTTGCCGAGTAGTCTTGAAACGAGCGTACCTGGATATCCCATTTGATACCTCCCGTGAGATTCGCGTACGCGACGGGCCAGTCTTCGCCTGGTGGGGCTACTACACGTTTTCGGCCGCCATGTTGACAGCCGATTCAGCGAGTTGTGTCAGCGCCTCGTCGGTCGCCTTTTCCTCTCCAAGCGTCAAATTGAGGAGAGAAACCGCTTCATCCAGCCCGAGTTCGGAGGCCCAGGTCTTCAGTGTGCCATAGCGTGAGATTTCGTAGTGCTCCACAGCCTGGGCCGCAGCCAGCAGGCCGGCGTCCAGGGCAGGTGTGCCCTTATATTCCTCCATGATCTCGGCACCTTCATCGGTGATGCCCACAATAGCCGCACACGTCTTTCCCTGCGGCTTCTTGCCGATCACTTCGAAAACCTGTTCGAGCCGGGCAACGTGTTCTTTCGTTTCCTCGCGGTGCTTTTCGAACGCCGCCTTCAAATCTGGGCTTTGAGCGGCCTTTGCCATTTTCGGCAGCGTCGCAACGATCTTCTTTTCGGCGAAATAGATGTCCTTCAACGTGTCGTGGAAAAGTTCGTTCAGGCCCTTCGGTGATGCCTTCTTAGTGGGTGCCATCCTGTGTTCTCCCGTTCGCGCTCAAAAGCGAGGCGGAATAGCAACTCGATGCAGGGCAACTGGTTCCGGAGAGCGTTCTCTGATTGCAGTGAAATTGAACGCGACCAATTTATTCAGGACAGCCATGACGCTCAAGACCTGTCTCCCAGCACCCGCCGCCGGACGCTCAGGTAGGCCTGGCTGCAACGGGGGAAGCATCGGCACGGGTGATCGACAAGCTTCCGTGAGTCCATAATCGTCATAGATCAGACGCTTCCGACTACTCACGACGGTAGCTTGCGAAGGGTCTTCCGCATTTGCACATGTTAACCGGCCATCATTCAATGTCTCATGTGCCGCAGAATGTCTTTAAGACGCGTTCATCCGGGCGTGGCGGGTCAGCATAGCGTTCCATTTCCGGCTGCTCATCGAAGGACCGGCTGATGACCCTCAGAATCTCCTCGAAAGGTGTGAAGTCCCCGGCCAGCGCCGCCTGGATCATAGCCTCGATGCGATGGTTGCGAGGGATGAATTTGGGATTGACGGCATGCATGACCGCCCGGCGCGCGGCCGTGTCGGCAGCATCGCTTGCGATGCGCTGGCGCCAGCGCGCCGACCAAATATCGAATGCGCCTGGATCCTCAAACAACTGCCGCGCCCCGCCCTGATCGTCCGGGGCGGCGAGGTCGTCGCCCAGACGCCGGAAGGCGAGCGTAAAGTCGGCTTCGCTGCGAGCTAATACATCCAGAAAATCAGCCGCGAGCAGCAAGTCGCCTTCCGCCTCGGTCAGCAATCCGAGTTTTCTGCGGAAGCCGCGCTGCAACACAGTCTCATATGAGGACTGGAAAGACCCAAGCACCTCTTCGGCTTCAGAGACGGCTTCACTCTCGTCCGTGCTCATGAGCGGCAGCAGAGTCTCGGCAAAGCGTGCAAGATTCCATGTCGCCACATGAGGCTGGTTGGCATAGGCATAGCGGCCGACACGGTCGATCGAACTGAACACCGCGCTCGGGTCATAAGCGTCCATGAAGGCGCATGGGCCATAGTCGATCGTCTCGCCCGAGATCGTCATGTTGTCGGTGTTCATGACGCCATGGATGAAGCCGACCAGCATCCAGCGCGCCACCAGATCGGCCTGTGCAGCGACAACGGCCTCAAGCAAAGCGCGGTACGGACGCGCTTGCCCGACCAGCTGCGGGAAGTGGCGTTCAATGGCATAGTCGGCGAGGATCTTGAGGCCTCCGGTATCGTGGCGCGCAGCGAAATATTGGAAGGTGCCTATCCGGATATGACTGGCCGCCACTCTTGTAAGGACAGCGCCGGGCAGCCGGACCTCGCGATAGACCGGGTCCCCGGTGAGCACAGCCGCCAAGGCTCGCGTCGTCGGAATGCCCAGCGCGGCCATTGCTTCGCTGACGACATACTCGCGCAGAACCGGGCCGACGGCTGCGCGGCCGTCGCCATTGCGCGAGAACCGCGTCGGTCCCGATCCCTTCAACTGGATGTCACGGCGAATGTCGTTAACGTCCACCACCTCGCCAAGCAGCAGAGCGCGCCCGTCGCCGAGCTGAGGCACGAAGTTTCCGAACTGGTGACCTGCATAGGCCAGGGCGATTGCCTGCAAGCCTTCCGGAAATCTATGGCCAGAGAGCATATCCAATCCATCCGGGCTGGTAAGCTGGTCGGCATCGAGCCCGAGTTCCTCCGCAAGTGGCCGGTTGAATCGGATCAGCCGGGGTTCGGACACCGGCTTCGGATCTGTGGGCGCGAAGAAGCGCTCGGGCAATTGCGCATAGCTGTTGTTGAGGGCGAGAAGCCGCATCTGAATGCCCTGGGTTTATTCGGCGGTCGCATAACAGCTCCCGTCTCGAGGAGACTGTCTTCACTTGTCATATAGGACACAATCTCGCTGGTACCATTCGGATCCATCAGGCCGGCACCGGATAAGCTTTGAACTACCCGCCTACGTCGCGTTTCGGGACTACCGTGCGACGAAAGGCGACAGGCAAGCTGACCCCTTCTGCTGTCTCGACCACCGATAGGCCTAGTGGATCCATTCCGCCCTTTGTCCATGACGCCGATCTTGTCGGTCACCCTCATGGCCGTACTAGGCCGCAGGCGAAGGAAAAACTGTCGAGACTACGTTGCAGCGGGGGCGCCTCCCGAATGGCGCGGACGTCAGTTTTATGATGATGCCCGACGGTACGGTGGCCGCAACCCATACGCTCGCCGGGCGGATCCGTACGGGCATGTCATCAGGCGAGATCAAAGAAGATACGGTCGCGTTCCCGCGTTTTTGATCCAAGCGATCGCGCGCAATTGGACACAATCACCCTAAGGGGGTCCTTCAAATGCCATCCTTGGCGTCATAGCCGCTACGTTCGAAGAGAGCATGGCGGCCCCGAACCGAAGCCTTCCTTGGTGGAAGGCCCTCCGAGCCCACCATTGGCTTTCGCTGCCGTTGATTTAATTGGTTTTTTTGTACTTTTTTGTCCCACCCTCTTCCACCCCCTCCAAAAGTGAGACATTTTCGCTCTCGTTTCGATCGAATACCAGAAGCGTCCGGGCAGACTACGCCACTATCCGGCGGCGTGCCTTGCGGATGTAATGATCGGGGCTGATACGTCGTCCAGCCGTAAATCGCCTTCAGCTGTTCATGCGTGGCACCGTTTTCTGCGGCAACGGTGGCGCCTGCGTTGCGGACCCCGTGGGCGCTGCAGCCCGGGAGCCCCGCTTCGTCGCACCATTGGCGCATCTTGTTGCCAAGGCCGTTTTCCGAGAAAGGCCGACCATACTCGGTGACGAGGAATCTCAGATTGCCGGCCGGGGCGAAGGAAAGCTCATCCTCGAGTTCTGGGAGCAGAGGCAGTTCGACGACAATCGCTTCCTTGCGCACCTTGCTCTTGTCGGTCTTGCCTGGCTTGATCCTGATCCACTTCCCAGGTCCCGGTATCCTTGTTGCGAACCTGGGAAATGTGTTGTCTGCCAAAGATTGCTGCATCGGACAGTCGCAAACCTGTGAACATGAAAATCGCCAGCGCCATACGAGCCATGGTGCCGCGCGCATGCCGTTTCTCATACTGGACGATCTCCGACACTTCCCAGGTGTGGAAACCTTCGCCATTGCCCGAAGTCAGGCGCTTTATTCCGTTTGCCGGATTGACCTCAACCATCTCGGCATCCTTGGCCCAAGCAAACATTGCGCTAATGGCTTTTGTAATATTGTTGGCTGCCCCCGGAGCGTCTGACCGGGTATCACGGAGCTCCTTGACGTGAGCCCGCTTCATGGCCGCGAATGGTAATGAACCCTTCGTCGAGAAGTCCGGATTGACTGGCCCGCTCAGCGGGTGAGGCAGCTTGCAAACGCCTTCGAGTATTGTTCGTCGTCGAAGCATCGTGCCTTCGCCGACCTCTGCGCCACCGCGCCGGAAATACTCCTGGCAAAGCCACATCAGACTGCCGCGAGGGGCCATTGGCCTCACTACAGGCCTGACCACATTCTGAGCCGAAGCATAAGGAACGCCATCTCGCGCGCAGCGCACTTCTTCGTGGAACTCGGCTGAACCTGGCTTTTCTCGCAGACGGATCTTTTTTCTACCCGGTGCGCGGAAGTACAGCCGGATATTGCCGTGCCGATCCCTGTCTTCGACAACGCCTTTCAGATTGAATTTCACCATGGTGCTCGCCACGTCCATCATCTGCGATGCCAAGGATTATCGCTGGAGGACACGCCGTCAAGTTTGCTGTTGCGGTGTGGTAGCCGCCGGAATGCCTCTGCCAGTTCCTCCACGTCCCAGACATAGCGCTCTTTGCTGGGCATCCGCGGTTGTGGCATACGGCCATCCGCGACCATCTGGTCGAACGTCGTTGGACTGACGCCGATAGCTACCGCTGCCTGTTCTCGATTAATGCCGAACAGCAGGAGCCCGCCAAGTGCGCGTTTCATTGCTTTTCTCGCTGCACATCGCCTCGCGGGCTGAGTTCCGCGACGGTGGAGCATTCACCTAAGAAGCAATCACGCTACCCTTTCCTTGCAATGCCTGGAATGGATCTGTCCGGCCAATGCGGCAAACGGCGGTAGCGGCGTGAAAATAGGATAGCAGACCGCGGCTGCGGCGGTCCGAGTCGGGAGAACGCCACATCGCACCACCCACTATAGAAGAGACGTTCTTCTGCTATCGGATGCACGCGGCTTAGCAAACTTTCCAATTTGGGGGCAGAGGCTAGCTGATGCCCTCCGAAGGCAGGTCACAGGTTCGAATCCTGTCGGGCGCGCCAATTTTCCATTATATTTCAATAGTTTATGCAAGGATATGCCACTCGATCTTACGGTGTGACTAATTCGACGTAAGC
This sequence comes from Mesorhizobium sp. M7A.F.Ca.US.002.01.1.1, assembly GCF_004022955.1. Taxonomy (NCBI): domain Bacteria; kingdom Pseudomonadati; phylum Pseudomonadota; class Alphaproteobacteria; order Hyphomicrobiales; family Phyllobacteriaceae; genus Mesorhizobium; species Mesorhizobium sp. M7A.F.Ca.US.002.01.1.1. Next base: position 10,710 of record NZ_RZQE01000178.1, read on the forward strand.
ACTGGCGGTAGTTTCTCCCACCGACCGAACTGTGTCGACTGATGCAATTTCGTTCTCACTGACCGTGTTGAGCGCCATTTCTGCTGAAGCGATCGTCTCAGAAAGTGGGCGGGCAGATGAGCGTTGCTCATTTGGGCAGCGCTCACAAGGATGGTCGCCAGTCAAAGATCCCAACCCCTAGTCGGTCAGAATTTGTGCATAGGGGATTGACGCAGGTCAACCCGAGTGCTTTTATTCTCGATATTCAATAATAAGTCTCGTAA
>NZ_RZQE01000179.1:0-10956 GCF_004022955.1 Mesorhizobium sp. M7A.F.Ca.US.002.01.1.1
CCCAGGATGCGATCGGGTCCGAGCTCCTGCAAAAGGTTCAGTTGCCCTTGGCGCGACGCGTCAGCGCGCCTGTCGGTCAGGTTGACGATCTCGCCTTGATTGATGCCCTCGATGGCGGCATGCGGCTGGTCGACAAAACTCTTGAGCCCCTCGGAGAGCCAATGGTAGCGGCGCGCCACCTTGCTGTCACCGTTCATGCCTTGCTGCACCACGACCCAGCGACCGTCATCGGTGACGATGAAACCATGCAGGTAAAGATCGAAACCGTCCTGGACTGCGGCGCTGTCGACCTTGGCGACAAGACGGCTGACGGTGGCCAGGCCCGCTCCGTCAAAGCCGACGCGTTGGCCGATGGCTTCGAGTTCATGCGGGGTTTTTCGCGAATGCGCGCCGCGACCACCGCAGACATGAATGCCGAGCTCGCCGGAAAGCGGCGTGAGGCCACGCTTCAAAGCGCCCACGGCGCTGGTCGTGATCCCCGACGAGTGCCAATCCATGCCCATGACAGCACCAAAGGACTGAAACCAGAACGGATGCGCCAGCCGTCGCAGCAGTTCGTCTCGACCATAGTGATGAATGATCGCTTCGCACATCACGGCGCCAAGACGCGTCATGCGGTCACCGAGCCATTTTGGCACGCGCCCGCCATGGAGTGGAAGATCAGCACTTCCCGATCGTTGCGTCACGTCTGCTATCCGTTCTGGTGTCCGTTATTCTCTTAACAGATAGGCAGCCAAACCGCGCAAGGAAGCATGGACACTTTCCGCCGAGCCGAGTTGGCGAACGTCAAGTCCAGTTCGAGAGAACCGTTTCCATCTCAACCGTCTCGACCTGCTGCGCGAAACGTTGGTGGTAAACGGTCAGCAGTGCGTCGTGGGTTGCATCGGAAGAACTGCATAGCGCGTCCGTGACGAGAACCACGCGATAGCCGAAATCGATGGCTCCGAGCACCGTGGCCAGAACGCAAACATCCGTTTCGCCACCGGTGATGACGAGCGTATCGATGCCGCGCTCCACCAGGAAGGCTCTGAGGCGCCCTTCGAACCAGGGCGAGTAGATGTGCTTGTCGATTATCGCCGCTGGCGGGCAGTAGCCGGCTAAAGACGGCAACAGCTCGGTCATTTCAGGCCCGATCGTCTCGATCGTCTGTGAAGCCCAGCGCTCATAATAGCGCTTCCAGGTGCCGACGCCCTGCCCCGGCTTCTTGGCTGGCAGGAAGCGTGTAAAGACCGTCTGCGGCGCGCGTCTTTCGACCAGCGTCTCGATCTGCGGGAGAACCCGGGTGATCCAGGGTGTTGCCCATTGAGACGGCTCGGCAAACAGCCGCTGCATATCCACGCAGACATGCATGCATCGATCGCCCAGGGGACCGTATGCCAGCCCCGGCATCGACATCAGTGCGTCTCCGACCGGCCAAGCATTCCCTGACTCCTCATTTTGCCAGCAAAGACACGCAACGCCGCGCGCAAGCACTGGTTCCTGAGATAGCCAACAGGAACCGACGCAAATGACCGGCGTTTCCGCTGTGATGAATGGAGGTGCTCGCATGAGACCGCGCGAGAGGCGTTGGAGCCGCAAGTCAACCGGGGCGCCAAAATGGAACTGAGCGGAGGATGTCTCTGCGGCACGATCCGCTTCCGCGTTGGAAGCGAACCGAGAGTGCATTACTGCCATTGTGATATGTGCCGGCGAGCGACCGGCAGTGCGTTCGCGGTTCTGGCCTGGGTACCTTCCCAAAGCGTGACCTGGACCGATGCGACGCCGACCTATCGCAGGTCTTCGCCGATTGCCTGCAGGGGGTTTTGCTCCGCCTGCGGATCGCCGCTCAGCCTCGCCTATGACGCATCGCCGGGAGAGATCGCGCTTCATGTCGGAACGTTCGACGATCCAGCTCGCCTGGAGCCGCGCTACAATTATGGATCGAGGCAGCGACTTGGCTGGGTTTGCTGCGGAATGGACCTGCCGCACCACGACACCGAGGAGCGATGGTGAAACCATGTCTGAAGGGGAAGCCTGATGAGCATGTTTTACCGGGCGGCCAAGATTGCCGAAGAGGTCCACGCGGCACAGCGCGACAAGACCGGGCGACCTTATATCGAGCACTGTCGGCGTGTCGTTGACGCGGTCGAAACCAAGGATCAGAAGGTCGTCGCCTATCTCCATGACGTCCTGGAAAAGGGCGAAGGCTGGGACCGGACCAGGTTGGAAGAGGCCGGTTTTGGCCCGACGATCGCGTCGGCCGTCGACGCCATGTCGCGCAGGGACGGCGAGGATTACTTCGCGTTCGTGCGACGAGCGGCATCGAATCCATTGGCGCTGCCGGTGAAGCGCGCGGATCTGGCGGACAATATCTGGCAGGCACGACAGGCCGGGGCATCAACCGTCAGATACGAGGAGGCACTACGCATCCTTGATGAAGAGTTTCCACGCGGTTAGCAGCTGCCTTGAATTTCAGCTCGCGCCGATGAGAACGGGCAATCTACTCCGTGACGTGGGGCGTATGCCTTCTGTCCTCCGCGGGCTCGACATCGATGCGCGCCTTTTCCGGATCGAATGCACCATGACGTGCAATGGCCCGCGCCGCGGTTTCAGGCGTCTCGTATGCCCACATGAAATCGTCAGCCGAGCTGCCCACGGCATGGACGCGCCAGTAGCTCGCGGTACCTTTCAAAGGGGAGCGGCTGGTGGTGTTCGTTTTTTCGAAAAGGTCAAAATAGATGTCTTCGAAAGGGATATAGAACACGGGCTCATGCCCTTCTTCCTGAAGCACTTTCGCCCGTTCCGTGGCAGCGACTATGGCGTCGGAAAATCGTACCGTCACCGTGCCCGCAAACGGTTCTATGGCCAACTGGCCAGCATGGTGTCTTGAGATTGCGCCTGAAGCTTGCATCCAAATTCTCCCTGGCTGCCGATTGATTGCGAGACCGCATTTCGGTTCGTCATGCATGGAGACGAAATGCGCGGCGATGCGTCAGGTTCCGGTCTTTACTATGGGGTCGATGGCGCCCCTCCTTCAGCGCTTGCCATGGCTATCGAGAAACGCAGCCAACATTCGCGAAACCTGATCAGAAGCCTCACGCGTCGGGAAGTGTCCGATGCCATCCAGCACCACCCGCCTGTAGAACGCGGTGAAATGCTCTTCGAGCCCCTCTGAAGACTGGGCAAACACAACGCGGTCGTCACCACCGTGAAGCGTCAGGATCGGCACGGTGATGATCTTGACCGTTGCTTGCCGGCGGGCGAGTTCGGCATAACGCGGATCGGGCTCGGCCTCTTCCCACCGGACCCGATAGGAATGCAACGTCACATCCGCCCAGTCAGGATTTTCGAACGAGCTCGCAACGCCATCGAAAATGGCGTCGTCGAACCAGCCTGATGGACCCCAGCTGTCCCACTGATACCTGGCGAATTCCTTGCCGTTCTTTCGTACGAACTCGGCGCCCCGTGCGGTCGCCATGAACCATTGATACCAAAATGCTTTCGCCTGTTCGGGCGTCGGCGTTGCTGGTTTGCCTGGTTGCCAGCCGAGGGACAGCGCAGCGCAGCACTTGATGCGGTCCGGAAAAACCGACGCGAGCAGATAGGATATCCGAGCGCCCCAATCATGTCCGACAACTGCAAAGCGGCTGATGCCAAGCGCATCTGCAAAATCCAGCACATCCTGCGCCATCGCGGCAATCTCGCCCGAGCGCATGGTTTCTTTCGACAGGAACGATGTCGGCCCAAAGCCTCGCAACCAAGGGGAAAACGTCCGGAAGCCAGCTTCATGAAGGACCGGCGAAATACGAGCGTATGTCGTCGCGTCGTCGGGCCAGCCATGCAGCAGGACAACCGGGGCGCCGTCCTGCGGTCCACCATCGAGATAGGCGACGCGCAGCAGAGGTGTGTCGCAATGTGAGACGGAGTTCATTTGCTCTGAGGCACCGTAGCTGGCTGGTCGCCGCCAGTCGTGGGGCCTGGTCTGGCGGCCTGATCAACCTGTGGGTTCTTGTTGCTGGTGGCTTTCATCGGCTCGGTGTTGTTGTCGCAGGCGCCGAGCGCAAGGGCAGCGGCCAAGACCAGGAATGAAAAGAACCTCTTCATCGAAACCTCCTCTGGTTGATGCCCGGCAAACGAGGTTCCGCCAATTTGGTTGCCCGACCGGGGTCCTCAAGACGCCATGGGATTGCCGATCAACGCTTCGAGCTATTGGAATCGGCCGCAACTGTCGGGTCAGGCAGAACCGGGCCACGTTCAGTCTCCGAACCCTCAGCTTCGATCTCCTGCACGGCCCGATCCCAGTGCTCCTGCTCGCGGCCTACCGGCCGGCCCTCTTGTTCCCAGATTTCATGGGCCCGTCGTTTGATCTTTTCTTCCCTGCTGTCCATGGCTAGATCCTCCAATTCGTCAGTCTCAATTCCGGGCCATATTTTTTGTTCCTCCTCTGTCGGCAACAGCCGCTGCCGGATTTCGGGAAGGCCCTTGTGGATTGCATGGAATGACCGGCTTGGTAAATTTCGTACCGATATTTTTTCGTGACACACCTATGCTCGCAGTTTTATGAATCAGGCTATCGGCCAGCGCCGAGCACGTCCCTCTCCGATCCCACTGCCCGGCGCTCAAAGCCGGATCGCCCGTCGCATCGACATGGCGGGCTGTTGCTTCGATTGGAGGTGACGCTCATGCGGGAATTGCCGAAAGACATCGACGCCGATGTGGTCATCGAAATCAGCAAGCTGCTGGACGACAGCCCGCTTTTCGTCCCGGTGCGGGTTCATGAACTTGCGGCCAGGGTGAGGCAGAGGGTGAAGACCGGCCTGCCAGACCTTTCGATTGAAGAACTGATCGTGGAGATGGCCTCCGTACGTCAGCTGGCCATGGCCTTTGATCTGCCTGGATCGGAGAATGTCGTGCAAATCCCGGTGCGGTATCGCCGCTAGCACTGCGACATCAAACGCTCCATCCGGAGGTCAGAACAAGCGACGCCTCAAACATCTGCGCACCGATCTCATCGCGTACCTTGACGGTTATCTTGACGAAATCGCAGTCGGGCATTTCGTCTTGGGCGACATCCTGCAAAATACGAATTGCTTCCGCTCTGGCTTGTTCCCGGGATTCGAACAGCTGCCCGTCATCGTCGGGTACCGCGCCGTCACCGTTTTGAAGATCAAAATAGTACCGTTTCATTTTTCCTGCCGCGCTGGGACATCTGGCGTTTCAATGATTCCGCTTCATGGTGGTTCCTGCCCGCTGGCCGTGCTGGTGACGACGTGGTCGTTCAACGCACCGCAGGGCGAAGCGCCGATATGAAAAGCACCAGCAACGCCAAGGCGTTGAGGCCTGCGGCGATGGCATGCGAATACTCCCATTGGCGCCGCAGCAGCTCCCAGTTTTCAGGGAGGACAGTCCAGTTCCGGGTCGCCTGATTGATTGGATAGGTCAGCGTCCAGAAGGCAAACTGCGTGGCGCCGATGCTTAGAAAGGCGACAACAACCAAGCCGAAAGATGCGCTCGCTCGATAGAGCAGGATCGCCAGGGCGGCCGTGGAGAGCAATGCTCCCAGCACCACGATGCCGAACAGGCTCCATCCATCATAGGCGCGCTGCGCAGCCAGATAGTTTGGCCCGTCGAGCTTCATCTTGTTGAACATGGCGAAGAAATGCGCGGCGGCCGGAGCGAAAGCCAGTGCAACGAAAATGAAGCTGACCACTCTCAGACTATAGATTGCCATGTCGGTCTCCTCTCAGGAGACAGCTAGGGCAATCGCCAAGGTTGAAAAGGTCGCTTTAACGGCGGCTTCCGCCCGCGATCGTATGATCTCAAGCGGGGTCGTTTTTTAGCACTCACGCATCTATCTCGGAACATTTTTTTTGGGTGCTGGTTCTACCCAGTGAAGGGACGAACCTTACCCAGGGAGATTTCCCATGAAACGTGTTCTCATTACCAGCATGCTGGCCATCGGGCTCGGCTGTGGAACGGCGGTGGCTCAGACACAACAGACCGAAAGCCAATCTGGCGCAGACGCCAACTGCGCTTCCGGGCAGGCTGACTGCCAGAACGGCTCCAAGATGGGCGAGCAGGCCCAGGGCAAAGCCAAGCTGAAGACCGACGAGCAGGCTCAGGGCAAGGCCGGCACCACCACCGACCAGCAGGCCCAGGGCAAGACCAAGATGCAGACCGACGAGCAGGCTCAGGGCAAGACCGGCACCACCACCGACCAGCAGGCCCAGGGCAAGGCCTCGACACAGGATACGACGTCGACCGGTTCCATCAACAACGTGACGGTGGAGCAGAAAACCCAAGTCACTCAGATTATCCGGGAGACGAAGGTCGAGCCTGTGTCCAATGTCAATTTTGACATCAGCGTCGGCGTCGAAGTTCCGCGGCACAAGGTCAGGCTGCATCGGCTGCCGGCTCGTATCGTCAAGATCGTTCCCGCTTACGAAAGCTACGAGTATTTCGTGCTTGCGGACGGTCGGATCGTCATCGTTGATCCGGATACGTTCAAGATCGTGCTGATTTTGACCTGATATGTCCGACGAGTGGTCCGCCCTCCAGAGGGCGGACCGTCATTGCCGGACTGCTATGGATTCAAAGCAACTCCGAAGAGAACCGCAAGCGGCAGGTGATACAATCTGCCACCGCATGGCAGACTCGGCTAGAGACGCCCGAGCACGACCAGGATTATGACTATAAGCAGCAGAAGACCGAGGCCGCCGCCCCCGTAATAGCCGGTGCCGTAGAATGGCCCGCCGCCAAGTCCACTAAAGCCGCCAAGCAATGCGATAATCAGAATGATGATAAGAATTGTGCCGAGACCCATGACTTGCTCTCCTGTTTGCGGCTTCGCGCCGTGTAGACGGAGCGGCGGTCGCCGGCTGATGAGAATATGAACTCGCTACAAGCCTTCCTGTTCCCGATTGAGACCTCATCGACGCTGCAAGGTCTGGCCGCTCAAAGTTGTTTAGGCGAACAAAGGTCATCCCGAGACGCCCGAGTAGCCCCGGTCTTTCAGCAATCCAGCGAGATGGGCGGCGTTTGAGGCTGCCATTTCGATCGCACCCGAGACTTTTTCCGGAGTTGCCGGCAGGTCGACATAGTTGACGTCCTCCATCGCCTCGCCAACCCAGTAGACCCCGCCATTGGCCGGGATGGTGAAGCCGACATCGTTCAATGCCTGAAAGCATTCCGCGTGGCAGTGATGCGCACCGTCCTCATTACCGACGATGGCCACCAGGGCCACCTTTCCTGCTGCCGGCATTCGCCCTCTGTCATCCGTCTCCTCGAGAAAGGCATCCATCCGCTCCAGGACGCGCTTGGCCACACTCGAGGGCTGGCCAAGCCAGATCGGAAGCCCGAGCACGAAGATGTCGGCCGCCAGTATCTTCTTTCTGAGTTTCGGCCAATCGTCGCCCTCGCCCATGTCGGAGAGCACGCCGGGCTTGATATCGTGGCTGAGCGCACGCACGATCTCGCCCTTCACATCGTATTGCATCAACGCCGCCAGGACATCGGCGAGCAACCGATCGGTGGAGGATTTTTCCCTGTCGTTCGAAGCTTTGAGCGAGCAATTGAGTGCGAAGGCCGTAAGCGGCATGTGAATCTCCCTGCATTGTCCTAATTGCAAACCGCCGCGACGACTTCGCGACTGCCCATTCGCCCGTTGCGGGATCGCCCGGCATTCTAACGCCAGGGTTAAATGCTTGTTCCGCAGGCGGACCAACAGGGCCGGTGGATGGCCCCCTCCTCCCACTTGGTGACGGTCGAGCCGGCTCAGAAAGCGGGCTGGGTCCTTGAGCACAGACGTTGGAGAACGGACAGCGGCGAGCGACGCAGACTGAACTGGTGGGGCAACCTATTCGTTCGCTCTTCGTTTTCTTCTGAGTTCCCGAAAATGGATAGACGATGCTCGTCCAGACCCTCGAAGCAGGCGATATGCAGCTGGCGGTATCCACGGCCGGCGATCCGCGCCGACCGGCCTTGATCCTTCTGCACGGCTGGCCCCATTCCAGGAAAATCTATGATGGCGTGATCGATGAACTCGGCACGCGGTACTTTACGCTGGCTTTCGATCTTCCGGAGATCGGTGAATCGCGTGGCACTCCGCCGTCGGCGGAAAAGAAGGTTCTTGCCGGTATTGTGATTTCAGCCGCCGAGGCGCTTGGGGCCAAATCCATCGTCGTTGCAGGCTTCGATGTGGGCGGCATGATTGCCTTCGCTGCTGCTCGCCATCATGGCGGTCGCATCGTCGGCGCGGTGCCGATGAATACGGTTATCCCCGGCCTTCAACCATGGACGAAGGTAGTCGCAAACCCGGGCATCTGGCACTTTGCGTTTCATGCGGTGCCTGAGTTACCGGAGTTGCTGGTGACGGGCCATCAACGCGCCTACTTCGATTTTTTCTTCGATCTGCTCGCCGGCCGTCCCGAAGCATTGACCAATGAAATGCGGGAGACGTTGACGCAGGCCTATGCGAGGCCGGAGGCACTTAAGGCCGGCTTTGATTGGTATCGCGCGTTCAAGCAGGATGCCGAGGCCAATGCCCCGGCGCGCATCGAAGTTCCGATCCTCTATATCCGCGGCGACGCGGATTTTGGATCGATCGACGATTACCTCGAAGGTCTGAGGATGTCTGGCGCAAAGAACCTGCAAGGTCACATGATCGCCAACTGCGGCGAATTCCTGCCGATCGAGGCACCGGCAGAATTCGTCAAGGCGCTGGTGGAATTCGCACCGAGATAGTGAAGCGATCAGCGTTTATGCAGGTGCCTACTGGCTCGTGGAAGTTACGCGCCAGACCGTGTTCCCGACATCGTCGGCGATCAGCAGCGCGCCGGATTTGTCGACGGCAACGCCGACGGGCCGCCCGTGCGCCTTGTTGTCCTTGCCGAGGAAACCGGTGACGACGTCCTGCGGCTTGCCATCTGGATGACCGTCTTTGAACGGCACGAAAACGACCTTGTAGCCGTTGAAGCTCTTGCGGTTCCAGCTACCATGCTCGCCAACAAAGGCGCCGTTGCGATAGAGCTCCGGCAGGTTGGTTCCAGTGTAGAACGTCAAGCCCAGAGGTGCGACGTGGGAACTCAAGGCATAGTCGGGAGGGATCGCCTTGGCGACGAGGTCCGGCCGCTGCGGCATCACGCGCGGGTCGACATGCTGACCATAGTAGCTGTACGGCCAACCATAGAACGCGCCGTCCTTGACCGAGGTCATGTAGTCGGGAACCAGGTTAGGACCGAGCTCGTCGCGCTCGTTGATCACAGCCCACAGCGCGCCGCTCTGCGGCTCCCAACTCAGCCCGTTGGGATTGCGCAGGCCGCTCGCGAAAATACGATAGCGGCCAGTGGCCCTGTCGACTTCCCAGATGGCGGCCCGGTCCTTTTCCGCCTGGATGCCGTTCTCGGTGATGTTGCTGTTGGATCCGATGCCGACATACAGCCGAGACCCGTCGGGGCTGGCCACGAGAGACTTTGTCCAGTGGTGATCGATAGGTCCGCCGGGCAATGGCGTCAGCACGGCGCCCGGCGCGGTGATCTTGGTGTCGCCCGACGTGTAGGGGTAACGCACGATGGCGTCGGTATTGGCGACGTAGAGATCGTTGCCGACCAGGGCCACGCCAAAGGGCGAATTGAGATGATCGAGGAAGACCTCCTGGACATCGGGCAGACCATCGCCGTTCGTATCCCGCAGCAGGGTGATACGGTTGCTTCCTTCGGTGCCGCCGCCCGAGGTCGCCATCAACTCGATCCAGCCCATGATCAGGTCTTTCGGCCGCTTGATCGCGGCACCGGCCGGCGCCACGGATTCGACCACCAGAACGTCACCATTCGGCAATGTGTAAAGCGAGCGCGGATGCCTCAAGCCCTTGGCAAAGGCCTGGATTTGCAAACCCTTGGCGACGGTCGGCTTCTCGTCTTGTTTCCAACCGACGACCGACGCGACATGCATGGGCGGCACCAGATACTGAATAGGTTCAGGTAGCGTCGGGTTTGCTCCGACCTGATCGGTGGGATCCGGTTCGTTATCGCTGCATGCGGGCAGCGCCAAAATCGATCCGAACAGCAGACCGAGGCTCGCGATACGCCGGATATGTCTGGCGGAGACATTCATTCGACCACCTCCACTTGAGTGTGGCCGGAACTCCATCCCAGCAGTCCCAGCAAGAGGATAACGATCACGGCGACGGCGGACAGGATGAGCCCCGTCGGCACGACCGAGGTCCAGGCATCACGGCTGTGCACCAGTGCGTTGAAGAGCGATATGACGAGCACGACGAGGCTGCCAAGGAGATATGGCCATGCAGGCCCGGCTTGACGGGCAAGTCGGCCGGTAGACAAATCGACAAGTGCTGCAAGGACCGCGAGCACGCCTACAACCAGGCCGGCAAGGAGCAGCCAGGCGGAAAAATTTGCCCACATCATTTCAGCGCTTCGCCAATAGGCAACGTCGGTCAGCAATGTGCCGACGAAACATGCGTTTGCGACCGCCATCGGCGTTTTATGGAACGGACGCCGGGCTGCCACCAACACGGATCGGGCACGGGCCATGGACATTCTCCACCTTTGAAGCTGTACCTGTCCTCCAAACCAACTTGTGGTTGGGAGGTTCCCGGAACCGTTTTGCGTTCAAGAACTCGTGATGGCGCTGGCAATGGCACAGAACGGCTCGGCGCGCGATGCTCATGCGGAGTTGGTGCGCAATGTCCTCAAGGTGATCGAGTAGCGGTGCAGGTCAACCGCCGGAATGCTGTGCTCCCATTCCGTGCGCGATGGTCCGGTCATGAGATACGCCGACCTTGGTTCGACGACGATGGTCCGGCGATCCCATTTGGCGCCATTCTTCCGCCGGAGCCGGAAGCTGCAAGGCGCCAGCAACGAAACACCCGCAACGTCTTCGAAATGAGGCTTGTCTCGATGCCAGCCGATGCCGGCGCCGGGCCGGTATTCGTTGATCAACACTTGCGCGAAGGCGTTGGCG